>NZ_JVIQ01000003.1:0-123285 GCF_001072745.1 Streptococcus sp. 400_SSPC
CTGCGTCTTGCTCGATAATCCAAAGACAATTGAGAGGCTAGGACTTTTGTCCCAGCCTCTTTTATAGTTTGTTGTTAAATTTCATAGCCAATTAAGAGGCCACCTTCTTCAGCGTAGAAGCTGCAGAGGCCAGAGGTCGGAAGAACTTCGATATCCGCATTGGCGAACTTTTCATGGACCAAGGCAGAGAGTTGTTCTACGAATTTCTCGTTGCGGCGGTGAGCGATGGTGATATGTCCACCTTTATAGCCGGCTTTGAGCATTTCTTCAAAAGTAGTGGAAATAGCTTTCTTTTGGCCACGGGCTTTATGAAGGAGTTCAAGGGTTCCGGTATCGCTGGCTTGGCCGACCATACGGATGTTTAAGAGGCCGACAACCGTTCCGATAATTTTATTGAGTCGACCATTTTTTACCAAATTATCGACCTTAGCTAGGACAAAGATCAGTTTGGTTTTTTCTTGGTATTTGGTGATGACTTCGACCACTTGATCAAAGTCAAGGTCTTGAGCGATGAGTTGATGGAGTTTGCGGGCGAGTAGATCCACTTCACCACCAGCTGATAAACTATCAATCACATGGATATTGGTTGCAGGATTGTCTTCTAGATAAAGTTTTTTTGCAACCTGAGCACTATTGTGGCTACCAGACAAAGTACCAGTGATGGTAACAACGATGATATTATCAGCACCCTCAAAGGCTTTCATATAGTCATCGGGACTAGGACAAGCCGATTTGGAAGCAGTAGTAGTAGCATACATATCTTCCATCATTTTATCTGTATCAAGCTTGGCGTCGTCTGTGTAGATGGTCTCACCAATCTGAATGGTAAGGGGAACTGAAACAAAGCTAGTATCTGGTGCAGCACTTTCATAAGTACGATAATCACAGCCAGAATCTGCAATAATTTTCCATTTCATTTTTATTACCTCAAAATGTAAAAAATTGTACATTGACAAGTAGTTAGTCTTTTTTTACAATTATATCATGAAGTTGCATTCTCTGAAAGCAGATACATTCAGATGATACAGATAGAAAGTAAGTGTTATGGCAGAAAGAAAGATATCCGAAAAATCCTTAGCAAATCTAAAGCGATCCAATCAAGAAAGCAATGCCATCACACGGGAATCCTTGGAGATTTCCCTGCTTCAGTTGTTGGATAAAAAGGACTTGAAAAAGATTACCATTTCAGAATTGGTGGAGAGAGCAGGCGTTTCTCGTGCAGCTTTTTACCGAAATTATGAGTCAAAAGAAGAATTGCTCGAATCCATCTTCCAATCAACTGTTTCGAAGATTACCAAGTCTTTGGAAGGCTACAATTTTAAGACCGATTTGTACCAGATTTGGGTCTATCTCTTTAAAGAGGCTAAGAAGGAAGCCCGTATTATCAGCTTGGCCGTCGATTATAATTTTGAGAAACTGCTTACCAAGGCCGTTTATGAATTTCTGGAAAAGAGGAGTAAAAGTCAGAAATCCTCACAAGGACCAGCTAGCTATTTGAATTCCTTCCTCAGCTCAGCCATTGTCTCTGTCCTAGCCAAGTGGATTAAGGATGGCATGAAGGTACCGGCGGAGAAGATGGCTTCCTTAGGTCTTCCCTTGTTTCCTCAAAAGAAAAGAAAATAAGAAAAATGATCTACTAGATCGAGTGTTTACTTCGATTCCAGTAGATCATTTTTTACGTTATCTAGAAAACAGTCCAGTTCCTTTTGATTCTTGAGCGAGATAAATTTGTCTGGATAGGTTTGGTCGATAGTCTGATAGCGTGTGACCTGTCTGGCTTGGCGACCGTCCCAGAGAATCCAACGGATGAATTCCCAGTCAAAGCGTTCAGGGCAGCCTGCTGCCATACTCTCACGGACTCGGCCTCTATAACTGCGGTATCGTTTCCACCCTCTATAGAGACAGTTCCAACGAGAGAAGTTGAGAAAGATAATCTGGTCGGCTTGCTCCATTCTTTCCTCATAGCAACACCAAGAATAATTGCCATCAATGACCCAGTCTCTATGATTGCTGAGAAATTGTTTCATCTCTTGCTCCATCAAATCTCGGTCACTGTCTATCCAACCCGGTTGAAATTGAAGGGTATCCATGTGGAGCTTGGGGATGGAGTAGTAGCGGGCTAGGTTTTCAGCCAAAGTTGACTTGCCAGATCCTGAATAGCCGATAATAACGATTTTCATAAGCACCTCTCAAAATTTTAGGAACAAAAAAAGCTCCGGAGAGCTTGATTTTTATGCTGTTCTTGATTAACCAAGTTTCGCTGCAAGACGTGCTTTATCACGGCTAGCTTTGTTCTTGTGGATCAAACCTTTAGTTTCTGCTTTATCGATAGCTGAGCTAGCAGCGCGGTAAAGTTCTTCAGATGGGTTTGCTTCAAAAGCTTTGATTGCAGTACGCATAGCTGATTTTTGAGCTGAGTTTTTTTCGTTTTGTTTAACGTTCAATTCAGCGCGTTTGATAGCTGATTTAATGTTTGCCAATTTTTTCACCTCCAATGATAATCTAACTCTCTTATTATATCTGAAAACTTTTCTTTTGACAAGCCCAAACTAATTTTTCTTCGAATCGCTACTTTTTTAAAGATCATTTTGTCTTAAAACTCTTATCTCTTGAGATAGATTTCGTCGATCTCATGGTTGGCAGATTTGTGCAGGATCAGTTCGGCTCGGTTACGAGTGGGCTCGATATAGTCTTTTAGATTTAAGAGATTGATCGACTCCCATACCTGATGAGCGAAGGCGAGGACTTCTTCTTCAGGTTGCTTAGTAAAGCGGTGGTAGTAGTTGCTTGGGTCATCTTTCGCACGGTCTAACAACTTTTTAAAGCGATCGATATACCAGGACTCAATATTGGCAACCTCAGCATCCACATAGATGGAAAAGTCAAAGAAGTCTGTCATATAGAGCCGATCGTTTTGGGGATTCTGAAAGACATTGATCCCTTCCACGATAATAAAGTCCGCAGCTTGGATGGTTTGCTTTTGATCAGGGACGATATCATAAATCTCATGAGAATAGACAGGGATCTGATAGCTTTGACCATTTTTGAGTTGGTTGAGGAAATCCAAAAGGAGCTCCATATCATAACTTTCAGGGAAACCCTTGCGATTGAGGATGTTTTGTTCAATCAAGGTGGCGTTGGGATACAAGAAGCCATCGGTGGTGACCAATTCAACAGTGGAATCAGAAAAGGTCCGAGAAAGAAGGATTTGAAGGAGACGACTCGTCGTTGATTTGCCGACAGCCACGCTCCCTGAAATCCCGATAATGAAGGGCTGTTTTTTACTTTCCTGTTGGAGGAAGATACCTTTAGAAAATGCTAAATCTTCTTTCGCTTTTTTGTAGATTTGGATTAAGTGTGTCAGCGGTAAATAAATGTCTGTCACATCTTGTAAACTAATGAGGTCATTAAAACTCTTGATCGAATTCAATTCCTCTTCAGACAGAGGAGGGGTTGATTTCCGGTGGAGATTTTGCCAAGTTTGTCGATTAATTTTTTCGAAGTGTAGAAATTCTTTATCCATTGCAAGCCTTTCCTCTATAGTGACCTTTAGTATATCAGTTTTAAGATCTTCTGTAAACGATTTAAAAATAGGTTAAATTATGCTATAATGCTAATATGAGTAAAATGTACTATGACGAACATCCAGATGCCCAACATGATATCCATGAGTTACAGGTGGTTCTTTTAGGGGAGCGGATGAAATTTCTGACGGATGCCGGTGTTTTTAGTAAGAAAATGATCGACTTTGGTAGCCAGGTCCTTTTATCTTGTTTGTCCTTCCAGCAAGGAGAGACGGTTTTGGATGTTGGTTGCGGGTATGGTCCACTTGGGCTTTCATTGGTCAAGGCCCAAGGGATCCATGCTACTATGGTAGACGTCAATACACGGGCTTTAGATCTAGCTAAGAAAAATGCGGCTTTAAATAAGGTCGAAGCTACTATCTTTCAATCCAATGTTTATGATCAGGTTGAGGGAAGTTTTGATCATATTATCAGTAACCCTCCCATTCGGGCTGGAAAAAAGGTAGTCCATGAAGTACTTTCTGGGAGTTTTGACCATTTGAATCCTGGGGGAGACTTAACCATTGTTATCCAGAAAAAGCAGGGTGCTCCTAGTGCGAAAGCCAAAATGGAAGAAGTCTTTGGAAACTGTGAAATCCTCAAAAAAGACAAGGGTTATTATATTTTAAGGAGTGAAAAAGTCACATGAGAGCTGTAGATATCATTCAGAAAAAACGTGATGGCATTGAGTTGAGTAAAGATGAGATTCATTGGTTGATCGAAGGCTATGTGGCTGGAACAGTACCTGATTATCAAATGGCTGCCTTTGCCATGGCGGTTTATTTCAAGGGGATGACGACCCGAGAAATTTCAGATTTGACCATGAAGATGGTGGAGACAGGGGAGCAATTCGACCTTTCCGCTATTAAAGGCATCAAGGTGGACAAACACTCAACAGGTGGTGTAGGGGACAAAGTAACAATTGTACTGGCACCTCTAGTGGCTAGTTTTGGCGTCCCAGTTGCCAAGATGAGCGGTCGTGGTCTTGGACATACAGGGGGGACCATCGATAAGCTAGAATCCATTAAAGGATTCCAAATTGAGCGGACCCAGGAAGAGTTCATTAAACAAGTACAAGAGATTGGCCTTTCTGTCATTGGACAGTCGGACCAATTGGTCATGGCGGATAAGCTTCTCTATGCACTTCGGGATGTAACAGCGACGGTTGATACAATTCCATTGATTGCCAGCTCGGTCATGAGTAAGAAGATTGCGGCTGGAGCGGATGCCATCCTTCTCGATGTCACCGTTGGAGAAGGGGCCTTTATGAAGACCATTGAAGAGGCGCGTGAACTGGCTCGTACCATGGTAGATCTTGGTAATGCTGTTGGTCGTAAGACCATTGCTGTCTTGACAGATATGAGCCAGCCTTTAGGAACCAGCATCGGGAACCGTCTCGAAATTCTTGAAGCCTTAGATATTCTTCAAGGCAAAGGCAGAGAAGATGTGACTCACTTCATTTGTGAATTGGCTCAAATTATGCTGGAACTTGGTGGGGTGACGGCCAACTTGGAAGAAATTAAGCAGCATCTGACAGCCGGCAAAGCACTGAAGAAGTTTGAAGAAATGGTCCTTGCTCAAGGTGGAGATTTAGACGATCTCTATCGTCCAGTTCAGGTAAAAGAACAAGTGGCTGTCTATGCAGAAGAGGATGGCTATATTGCAGCCTTGCCTGCGATGGAACACGGACTCTTCGCTATGCGTCTTGGGGCTGGCAGAGCAGTCAAATCAGATGATTTAGATTATGAAACAGGGATTGTTTTTGCTAAGAAAGTTGGGGATCCTGTTCAAAAAGGCGACCTTGTTGCAACTATTTATACAAATTTAGAAATTAGTCAAAAAACCATTGCAGAATTCCAAAAAAATGTTAAAATACTAGACAAGGTTGTAAGCGTTTCAGAAATTATTGAAATTGTTTCGTAATTCATTTGGGGGAGATTTATTAATGAAATTAAACAAATATATTGACCACACATTATTAAAACCTGATGCACAACAAGAACAAATCGAGGCTTTGATCGAAGAAGCGAAAGAATATGATTTTGCAAGTGTTTGTGTCCAACCGACCTGGGTCAACTTCGCTGCAGAAGGACTTCGGGATTCAGATGTAAAAGTGTGTACAGTGATTGGTTTCCCTCTTGGCGCAAATACACCAGCTGTTAAAGCATTTGAAACTCAAAATGCCATCCAAAATGGAGCCGATGAGATCGATATGGTCATCAATATCGGTGCCTTGAAATCAAAAAATCTGACATTAGTAGAAGAGGACATTCAGGCTGTTGTAGATGCAAGTGGTGATCGCTTGGTAAAAGTGATAATCGAAACCTGCTTGTTAACTGAAACTGAAAAAGTAGTGGCTTGCCAGATTGCCAAATTGGCAGGAGCAGACTTTGTCAAAACTTCAACTGGTTTCTCTACTGGAGGAGCAACTGTTGAGGATGTTGCCCTCATGCGCCAGGTTGTTGGACCGGATATGGGAGTGAAAGCATCTGGAGGTACTCGTAGCTATGAGGATGCACAAGCCATGATCAAAGCGGGTGCTAACCGAATCGGCACTTCCTCTGGAGTAGCCATCATGAAGGGAGAAGTAGCCCATGGCGACTACTGAGTTGATTGACCTAGCTGTAAAAACAAGTGAGAATGCTTATGTACCTTATTCTCATTTTCCAATCGGAGCTGTTCTTGTGACAGATGAGGGGAAGATTTATACAGGCGTCAATATTGAAAATGCGAGCTTCGGCTTGACCAATTGTGGAGAGCGGACAGCCATCTTTAAGGCTGTTTCAGAAGGAGAGCGTTCATTTAAGGAATTAATTATTTATGGTCAGACGGAAAAACCAGTTTCACCCTGTGGTGCTTGTCGCCAGGTGATGGCTGAATTTTTCGAGCCAGACCTACCGGTTACTCTGGTAGCCAAAGATAAATCGACGGTCGTGATGACGGTCAAGGAATTGCTTCCATATTCCTTTACAGATCTTACGTAGTAACATCTGTAAAGGCGGTCTATTGACCCTTTCATTAATCCGCAACTTAGTTGCATATCTTATTTAGGAGGTTCAGAAATGAACAAGAAACAATGGTTAGGCCTAGGTCTAGTAACTGTCGCTGCAATCGGACTTGCTGCATGTGGAAATCGTGCGTCTCGCAAAGATTCTTCAGATGCAAAAACTGATTTAAAAGCTGCTATCGTTACTGACACAGGTGGTGTTGATGATAAATCATTCAACCAATCTGCATGGGAAGGTCTACAAGCTTGGGGTAAAGAAAACGGTCTTTCTAAAGATAACGGCTTTACTTACTTCCAATCTACAAGTGAAGCAGATTTTGCGAATAACTTTAGCCAAGCTGCTACAAACGGCTACAAATTAGTTTACGGTGTTGGTTACAAACTTGCTCCAGCTGTTACAGCTGCTGCAGATGAAAATGCTGATATCAACTACGTTATCATTGACTCTGTTGTAGGAGATAAAAAGAACGTAGCATCTGCTGTTTTTGCGGATAATGAAGCTGCTTATCTTGCAGGGGTTGCTGCTGCCAAAACAACTAAGACTAACAAAGTTGGTTTCATTGGTGGAGCACGTGGTGAAGTTATCACTCGTTTTGAAAAAGGATTTGAAGCAGGCGTGAAGTCTGTAAACAAAGACATTTCAGTAGACGTACAATATGCTGAAGACTTCAACAACCCTGAAAAAGGAAGAACTATTGCAGCGACACAATACGCTGCAGGAGCTGACGTTATTTACCAAGCTGCTGGTGGTACAGGAGCTGGTGTCTTCAAGGAAGCTAAAGACTTGAACGAGAAGAAAAATGAAGACGAAAAAGTTTGGGTTATTGGTGTAGACCGTGACCAAGTCGACGAAGGTAAATACACTTCAAAAGATGGTAAAGAATCTAACTTCGTATTGGCTTCAACTTTGAAACAAGTTGGTAAAACTGTTCAAGAAATCGCAACTCAAACTGCTGATGGCAAATTCCCAGGTGGAAAAGTGATCACATTTGGTTTGAAAGATGGTGGTGTTGATTTGACAACTTCTAATCTTTCTGAAGATGCTAAAAAAGCAGTAGAAGATGCTAAAAAACAAATTATCGATGGTAGTGTAAAAGCACCTGAGAAATAAAACCTTCCAGAAGCGATCCATCCTTCTTGGGTCGCTTTTTTATGAGGTGTTGAGACATTTTGTCTCAATAGAACTTACTAACTCGTTTAGCAGGTCCTACTGAAATAAAATATAGTTTTCTAGAAAGGAATATTCGAATGGCACACGAAAACGTCATTGAGATGCGTGAAATTACCAAAATCTTTGGTGAATTTGTCGCAAACGACAAAATCAACCTCGAATTGCGTAAAGGTGAAATTCATGCACTTCTTGGTGAAAATGGAGCTGGGAAATCAACCCTGATGAATATGTTGGCTGGTCTTTTGGAACCAACGAGCGGAGAAATTGTGGTCAATGGGAAGTCTGAAAAACTAGATTCTCCTTCAAAGGCTGCTTCTCTAGGGATCGGGATGGTTCACCAGCACTTCATGTTGGTGGAAGCTTTCACTGTTGCAGAAAATATCATTCTTGGTAGCGAAGTTACTAATAAAGGTGTATTAGATTTGAAAAAAGCTAATGCAGATATCCTTGAGTTGTCAGAACGCTACGGCTTGGCTGTGGATCCTACCGCAAAAGTTGAAGATATTTCTGTCGGTGCTCAACAACGTGTAGAAATCTTGAAGACGCTCTATCGCGGAGCTGATATTCTGATTTTCGACGAGCCTACTGCAGTGTTAACTCCTGCTGAAATTTTGGAGTTGATGGAAATCATGAAAACCCTTGTTAAAGAAGGGAAATCTATCATCCTTATCACTCACAAACTAGATGAAATTCGTGCCGTTGCAGACCGTGTCACAGTTATTCGTCGTGGTAAATCTATTCAAACCGTTGGTATCGAAGGTGCTACCAATAAAGATTTGGCAGAAATGATGGTTGGGCGCTCAGTTTCTTTCGTAACAGAAAAAGAAGAAGCACAGCCTAAAGAAGTGGTTCTTGCAATTTCTGACTTAGTCGTGAATGAAAACCGTGGTGTTCCTGCGGTCAAAGAGCTATCTCTTGATGTTCGCGCAGGTGAAATTGTCGGGATTGCAGGGATTGATGGCAATGGTCAGAGTGAATTGATCCAGGCTATTACCGGACTTCGCAAAGTCAAATCAGGTAGTATCAAAATTAAGGGACAAGAAGTTGTTGGCCTTTCCCCACGTAAGATTACTGAAATGAATGTCAGCCACGTGCCTGAAGATCGTCATCGTGATGGTCTTGTGCTCGAAATGATGCTTTCTGAAAACATCGCACTTCAAACTTACTACAAAGAACCACTTAGCAAAAATGGTGTTTTGAATTACAATCAAATTAATTCCTATGCCCGCAAGTTGATGGAAGAATTTGACGTTCGTGCAGCTAACGAGATTGTGCCAGCAAGTGCTCTATCAGGAGGGAATCAACAAAAGGCCATTATTGCTCGTGAAGTTGATCGGAATCCAGATTTGTTGATCGTTAGCCAACCGACACGTGGATTGGACGTTGGTGCGATTGAGTACATCCATAAACGTTTGATTGGTGAACGTGATAAAGGGAAAGCCGTCCTCGTAGTCAGCTTCGAATTAGATGAAATTCTAAATCTATCCGACCGGATTGCTGTTATTCATGATGGAAAAATCCAAGGTATTGTGAAGCCATCTGAGACCAACAAACAAGAGCTTGGTATTCTAATGGCTGGTGGAGAAATCAAGGAGGCTTCAAATGAATAAAAATACAAGACAAATTGCTATTCCTTTTATTTCTGTAATCCTAGGAATCATCCTCGGAGCCATTATCATGTGGATCTTTGGTTATGATGCTCTTTGGGGTTATGAAGAACTCTTCAAGACAGCTTTTGGTTCCATTAAAAATGTGGGTGAAATTTTCCGTACAATGGGGCCGCTGATTTTGATCGCTCTCGGATTTGCGGTAGCCAGTCGAGCTGGATTTTTCAATGTCGGCTTACCAGGACAAGCCTTAGCTGGTTGGATTGCGGCAGTATGGTTTGCTTTGTCCTTCCCTGATATTCCGCGTATCCTAATGATTCCTTTGACGGTCCTTGTGGCTGCAATTGCCGGTGGTCTCATTGGTTTAATTCCAGGACTTCTGCGAGCATTTTTGGGGACGAGTGAAGTCATCGTTACTATTATGATGAACTACATCGTACTGTTTGCTGGAAATGAAATTATCCGGAACTTCCCTAAAAAGTTCATGGTCGATTCTGAATCTAGTATCACAGTAGGAGCAAATGCAAGTTACCGCCTCGGGTTCTTGACAGAATTGACTAAGTCACGGATGAATATCGGTATCTTTATCGCCTTGATTGCTGTTGCAGTTATTTGGTTCATTATTAAGAAAACAACACTTGGTTTTGAAATCCGTTCCGTTGGTCTTAACCCGAATGCTTCAGACTATGCAGGGATGTCAGCTAAACGTACCATCATCCTTTCCATGGTGATTTCAGGTGCCCTTTGTGGGATTGGAGGAGCTGTAGAAGGGATTGGTACCTTCCAGAACGTTTATGTTCAAGCTGGTTCCTTGGCTGTTGGATTTAATGGGATGGCAGTGGCTCTCCTTGCTAGCAATTCCCCTATTGGGATTGTCTTTGCTGCCTTCTTGCTTGGAACCTTGCAAACAGGCGCGCCAGGTATGACCACAGCGACTATTCCACCAGAACTTGTCAATATTGTGACAGCTTCGATCATCTTCTTTGTAAGTGCTCACTATATTATCGAAAAATACATCAAGCCTAAAAAACAAATGAAAGGAGTAGAGTAAGGATGAATATTGTTGCTATACTAACGATTCTTGTATCGAATATGCTAGTCTATGCTGCTCCCCTCATTTTCACTAGTATCGGAGGTGCCTACTCCGAACATGCTGGTGTCGTTAATGTCGGTTTGGAAGGAATCATGGTTATGGGAGCTTTCACAGGAGTCGTGTTTAACTTGACTTTTGCTGGCTCTCTTGGAGGCATGACAATCTGGCTTTCTCTCCTTGCAGGAGGTTTGGTTGGTCTTATTTTCTCTGCCATCCATGCGGTAGCGACTATTAACTTCCGTGCTGACCATGTGGTGAGTGGTACGGTATTGAATTTGTTGGCTCCTGCCTTAGCCGTCTTCTTGGTAAAAGCCATCTACGGAAAAGGTCAAACCAACAATATCGATTTATCATTTGGTAAATTTGATTTTCCTTTCTTGTCTGATATTCCTGTTATTGGCGATATCTTCTTTAAGAATACTAGCTTAATGGGATATGTAGCGATTGCATTTTCATTTGTAGCATGGTTTATCATGTTTAAAACGAAATTTGGTCTTCGCCTTCGCTCAGTTGGTGAACATCCTCAAGCTGCGGATACTCTCGGTATCAATGTTTACCTCATGCGTTACTATGGTGTGCTCATCTCTGGATTCTTAGGAGGAGTTGGGGGTGCCTTGTATGCACAATCTGCTTCTGTCAATTTCTCTGCCACTACCATTGTGGGACCTGGATTTATCGCCCTAGCGGCAATGATCTTTGGTAAATGGAGCCCAATCGGAGCCATGCTGTCAAGTCTATTCTTTGGACTTTCACAAGCCTTGGCGGTTGTGTCTACGCAGATTCCTTTCCTTGCCCACATCCCAGGAGTGTACCTCCGTATTGCTCCGTATGTGTTGACCATCATCGTCTTAGCAGCCTTCTTTGGTAAGTCGGTTGCTCCGAAAGCAGATGGTGTGAACTACATCAAATCGAAATAAAAGCCTCCATTATGGAGAAAGAAAGCACGAGTCATTCGGACTCGTGCTTTTTACATGTTTATGGATAAGGTTGCATTTCGGCAAGTAGGTTTTCTGCTGTCGTAGTCGGTAAGATCCGCAGGCGTTTTAGTGAGTAGAGGCCATCGTCTAGACTGGCTAGTCCATTATTGGTCGTTAAGCCCATTTTGTAGCCATTGTTTTTTGCTAGTTCCATGGTGACATCAGAGTAGCGACCAGCAGGGTAGACAATGGTGGTAGTGGTTTGATGGAGTTTCTTATCTAGTACTTGTTTGGAATTTGCGAGTTCAGATTCCTGACGAGAGATATCTGATTGAGCCAAGTCTGGGTGAGATACCGTATGACTTTCAAAGGTCATACCTTGCGCTTTCATTTCTTTGATCTGATCGAAGGTTAAAACACTGGGTCTTTCTTCGTCAGAAAAGGAAGTAATGATATTGTTGGTTGCGGTCATTTGGTATTTTTTTAGGAGAGGATAGACAATGGTATAGAAGTCTGCAATTCCATCATCAAAGGTTAACCAAACGACTTTTCTCCCTTCAGGCAGTTCATTTTTAGTAAGTGCCCGATAAGCTTCTTCAGGCGTCAAGGTATAGTAACCGGCTTCTTTAAGAGCTTTGAGATGACTCTCAAAAGTTTCTGGTGCCACGATGAGATTGGCATTGGCTTCTTCAGAGGGAGCCATCGTGTGAACAGCGTGGTACATGAGAATTGGAATTTTTACAGGTTGATCTTGTTTTACCCATTTAGTGGTGGAGCCTTGCTGATTCACAGTCTGACTTGTATTTGTTTCTTGCTTGTCAGCAACGGGAGTACTAGTAGCTCGTTTTAATAGGAGAAAGCCTAAAATAAAGATGCAGGATAGCAGAAAAGCATTTAAAATTAGTAGCAATCGTATTTTCTTTGGGACACGTCTTTTTCGGTGATTCATAGAGACCCCTTTCTAATTCATTATCATTATATCATAGGGGCAGGAAATCTCTTCAAGACAAAGTAACAAATAGAGTAAAATTTTGGGAAATCTCCTTGACTTTTGAAGGCATGGTTTGCTAGTGAGTTGATGTGGAGGTTTAAATCTGAAAATGAAGTATTCTTCTAGTGGAAGAGAACCATAGAACTAGTCAGAAGGGGCTAGTTTTTGATATAATAGACTATATTAGATTTTAAGGAGACCAACATGTCTGTAAAAATTGCCTTACTAGGATTTGGGACGGTAGCAAGTGGTGTGCCGTTTCTATTAAAAGAAAATGGTGATAAGATCTTCCAAGCTGCTCAGTCTGAAATTGAAGTAGCTAAAGTTCTTGTCAAAGATGAAGAAGAGAAAGCCCGCTTATTAGCTGCTGGTCATGACTATAACTTTGTGACCAATGTTGATGAGATCATTGAAGACAAAGACATTGCCATCGTTGTTGAATTGATGGGTCGAATTGAGCCAGCTAAGACCTTTATTACACGTGCTCTTCAAGCTGGAAAACATGTCGTAACAGCTAATAAAGATTTGCTTGCAGTTCATGGAGCTGAGTTGATTGCGATTGCCAAGGAGCATGGCATTGCCCTCTATTATGAAGCAGCAGTAGCTGGTGGAATTCCAATTCTTCGGACCTTGGTTAACTCTCTCGCTGCAGATAAGGTGACTCGTGTCCTCGGTGTGGTCAATGGAACCTCCAACTTTATGATGACCAAGATGGTCGAAGAGGGCTGGTCTTATGAAGATGCTTTAGCTAAGGCTCAAGAGTTGGGCTATGCGGAAAGTGACCCAACCAATGACGTAGATGGGATTGATGCAGCCTACAAAATGGTGATTTTGAGCCAATTTGCTTTTGGGATGAACGTCCAATTTGACCAAGTAGGTCATAAGGGGATCCGCAACATTACTCCTGAGGATGTTGCTGTGGCTCAAAGTTTAGGCTATGTAATCAAATTGGTGGGATCTATCGAAGAAACTCCTTCAGGTCTCTCAGCAGAAGTAACTCCAACCTTCTTACCAAAAGCACACCCACTAGCTGGCGTGAATGGTGTCATGAATGCCGTTTATGTGGAGTCTATTGGAATCGGGGAATCCATGTACTATGGTCCTGGAGCAGGTCAAAAACCAACAGCCACTAGTGTAGTCGCTGACATTATTCGCATTGTTCGTCGCCTCAATGAGGGAACAATTGGAAAAGCCTTTAACGAATACAGCCGTCCTGTGCAGTTGGCTAAACCAGAAGATGTGAAGAGTGATTATTACTTCTCTATTCAAACTCCAGATATGAAGGGACAATTGCTCAAGTTGGCACAAATTTTCAACCAAGAAGATGTTTCCTTTAAGCAGGTTCTCCAAGCAGGTGCCAAAGATTCTGTGGCTCGTGTTGTGATTATCACTCACCAATTGAATCAAACACAATTGCACCATATCATTGAGAAAATTGATGCCGAAGCTGACTTCACCTTGTTGAATACCTTTAAAGTATTGGGAGAATAAGATGAGAATTACAGTACCAGCGACCAGTGCCAATGTCGGTCCAGGATTTGATTCTGTTGGGATTGCCGTGACTCGCTATTTGACCATTGATGTGCTAGAAGCGCAAGAAAACTGGTGGATTGAACATGACTTGGGGGAGGAGATACCAAGCAATGAAGAGAATCTCTTGCTTCAAACTGCTCTCCAAGTTGCGCCAGATATGCCTCCTCATCGTCTCAAGATGACCAGTGAAGTGCCTTTGGCGCGTGGTTTGGGGTCATCCAGCTCTGTTATCGTAGCGGGGATTGAGTTGGCCAATCAACTGGGCAAATTATCCCTAAGTGATGAAGATAAACTAGAAATTGCGACAAAAATCGAAGGCCATCCAGATAACGTAGCGCCAGCCATTTTTGGAAATCTGGTCGTAGCGAGCTATGTGGATCAGCAGACCAATCATTTGGTCCTTCCCTTCCCTGAATGTGCTTTGGTAGCCTTTGTTCCGAATTACGAACTCAAGACCAGTGATAGCCGAAATGTCCTTCCAAGTGAGTGGACTTATAAGGAGGCTGTTGCAGCTAGTTCAATCGCAAACGTGGCCATTGCTGCCCTTGCTAAGGGAGACTTGAGAGTCGCAGGAAAAGCTATTGAAGCAGATCGCTTCCATGAACGCTACCGCCAACAGTTGGTTGCAGAGTTCCCTCAGGTGAAAGAAGTTGCACATCAACACGATGCTTATGCCACTTACCTTTCTGGTGCAGGTCCAACTATTATGACCTTGCTCCCTGTTGAACATGCAGAAGCCTTTGCCAAAGACTTAAAATCTAAGGGCTTAAATGGTCAGGTCTTTTCTTTAAATATTGACACAACTGGTGTGAAGGTAGAGAACAGCGAATCTTGATTTAATAAAAAAATGATTAGATAGGCTAAATTAGTCTATCTAATTTTATTTATCTATGATAAAATAGTTCTATAAATCATTTGTCTATCAAATTATTTTAGGATAATAAACAATTATTCGAAAGATAGATAGAATTGTAAAGGAGATTGTAATTCTAATGAAAGACTTTGAACGTCATCAACTTGCTACGGAACTTGGATTCCAGTATGATCCTGAAACATCATCTATTTATGGGGAAAACTCTGGCTATTTCTTCTTACTGAGAGAAACAGACACAAAAAATGTTTTTACCATTGCGCTTTCTGTGTCGCGTGATGATGCAGAAGAAGCAGCTGCTCAATTGCATCAAATGGTGAAAGACTCTTCTGTTTTGAAGAGCATTAGCCTCAACCAATATGTCACAACTTTCACTGCTAAAGCTGGAATGACTAAAGCAAAAACAATTGAAAACATTCGTCAAGCCTTAACAGAAATATTGCAATTCCTACAAACCAATGGATTCTACACTGTTTGTGGCTACTCTGGTGAAAAAGGACCGGTTGGTCTCTACCAAATCGATGACTCCCTCTTCTTGATGAACGAAGAATGCTTTAAAGAGTTAAGTACTCAACTAAAGATCGAAACCGATTCGTATAATAGTCAGAAAGAAAATGTTCTTATTGGAACAGTAGGAGCTTTTATTGGGGCCATTATTGGAGGGGCAGTAGCACTATTTATCGCTCGTATGGGCTATGTATCCTATATCGCTGGCCTGGTTCTGGGTGTCTGCGTTGTCAAAGGTTATGAGATCTTAGGAAAGAAATTTAGCAAAAAAGGTGCTGTGATCTCAACAGTTCTGATGTTGTTGACCATTGTATTAGTTCACCAATTTGACTATACTCTACATCTTATGAGTGAATATGAATTGAGCTTCGCTGATTCTTTTGATGCGGTTAACGCGACAGTCTTAAATGGGGATGCTCCACAAGAATATTTCATTAACTTCCTCTTGCTGGCTGTATTTACGGGTATTGGAGCATGGGGAGCGATTAGCTCAGCCTTGTCTACTCAAAAATCACGTGGCATTGCACGTAAGATTGGCTAATAAATTAACAATTGTTTAAAAAAATTAAAACAGAATCGGTCCTTTGACTGCTTCTGTTTTTTTACTTCTGAGTCGAAAAGTGAGCTGGTTTTTGTTATAATGGATAAGATAACGTATAGAAGAGAGTTGTGAGATGGAAATCCTAAAGCAAATCAAAGAGGAGTTGGCTGGTATTGAAATTTTGTTCAATGAGCCACTTAAACAATATACCTATACCAAGGTTGGAGGAGCGGCAGATTATTTAGCCTTCCCTCGCAATCAATATGAATTAAAACGAATTGTCACCTTTGCTAATGCTCAGGAAATTCCTTGGATGGTCTTGGGGAATTCTTCCAATATTATCGTCCGTGACGGTGGGATTGAAGGTTTTGTGATCATGTTTGATCATTTCCATGACATCCGTGTCAATGGCTATGTGATTGAAGCAGAGGCAGGAGCTAAGCTCATCGATGTGACTCATGTAGCCCGATACCATAGCTTAACAGGCTTTGAATTTGCTTGTGGGATTCCAGGTAGCATCGGTGGAGCAGTCTATATGAATGCTGGCGCCTATGGTGGTGAGATTGCCCATATTCTCCAATCGTGTAAGGTCTTGACGCCAGAAGGAGAAATTAAAACCTTAACAGTAGAAGAATTAGCTTTTGGCTATCGCCATTCCAAGATCCAAGAAACCGGTGACGTAGTGATTTCGGCTAAGTTTGCCTTAGCACCTGGTAATTATGATCAGATCGATCAAGAAATGGCTCGTTTGACGCATTTGAGAGAGATGAAACAACCCCTCGAATACCCGTCTTGTGGCTCTGTCTTCAAGCGTCCGGTCGGGCACTTTGCGGGACAGTTGATCAGTGAAGCTGGACTGAAAGGGCATCGAGTTGGTGGTGTGGAGGTTTCTGAAAAGCATGCCGGCTTTATGATTAACGTTGATCATGGTACTGCCAAAGATTATGAAGACTTGATTGCCCATGTCATTGCGACAGTTGAAAAATCAGCTGGGGTGACCTTGGAGCGAGAAGTCCGTATTATTGGGAAAGTTTAACGGTTCGAGATGGAATAGGGGCTACTCTAGGGTAGACCCTTCCTACTTTAGAAGGGGGGTGAGTGCCTATCGATACCGAAAATAGGTGGGGCAGTCTTATAAGTCCCCGAGAGGTGTTGGTGGCCTGACGAGTCTGCTCGTCAGCCTATGAGACTAATGGTTGGTCTCAGAAGGAAACGCATGAAAAAGAAGGAATTTATGTGAATTGAAAAAACCAATTATTGAGTTTAGAAATGTCTCAAAAGTATTTGAAGACAGTGATACAGTGGTTCTCAAAGACATCAACTTTGAGTTGGAAGAAGGGAAATTCTATACCCTCCTCGGTGCTTCAGGATCTGGTAAATCAACGATTCTGAACATCATTGCTGGTTTGTTAGACGCTTCGACAGGAGATGTCCTCTTGGATGGTGTTCGGATCAATGATGTACCGACCAATAAACGGGACGTCCATACCGTCTTCCAATCCTATGCCCTTTTCCCACATATGAATGTGTTTGAGAATGTTGCTTTCCCTCTCCGTTTGAAGAAAGTTGACAAGTCTGAAATCGAGAGACGAGTAACAGAAGTCCTCAAGATGGTGCAATTGGGAGGCTTTGAGAAACGGTCCATCCAGAAACTTTCTGGTGGTCAACGCCAGCGGGTAGCCATTGCACGGGCGATTATCAATGAACCGCGAGTAGTCCTCTTGGATGAGCCCTTGTCTGCCCTTGATTTGAAGTTACGGACTGACATGCAGTATGAGCTCCGTGAATTGCAACAACGCTTGGGTATTACCTTTGTTTTTGTAACCCACGACCAGGAAGAAGCGCTAGCGATGAGTGACTGGATCTTTGTCATGAACGAAGGAGAAATCGTCCAATCAGGAACGCCAGTTGATATCTACGATGAGCCCATTAACCATTTTGTTGCGACCTTTATCGGTGAGTCCAATATCCTTCCAGGGATCATGATAGAGGACTATCTAGTAGAGTTCAACGGCAAACGCTTTGAGTCGGTCGATGGAGGGATGAGAGCAAACGAACCGGTCGAAGTCGTCATTCGTCCCGAAGACTTGCGAATCACCCTGCCCGAAGAAGGTAAGCTCCAGGTGAAAGTAGATACCCAACTCTTCCGTGGGGTTCACTATGAGATCATCGCCTATGATGAATTGGGTAATGAGTGGATGATTCACTCAACCCGTAAGGCTATCGTAGGAGAGGAAATCGGTCTGGACTTTGAGCCAGAAGATATCCACGTCATGCGTCTCAATGAAACGGAAGAAGAGTTTGATGCTCGGATCGAAGAGTACGTCGAAGTGGAAGAGCAAGAAGCTGGATTGATCAATGCCATCGAGGAGGAAAGAGATGAAGAAAACAACCTCTAACCTCTTTGTGGTTCCCTACTTTCTCTGGATCCTCCTCTTTGTCTTGGCTCCTGTAGTTTTGATTATTTGGCAATCCTTTGTCAATGTCCAGGGACAGGGTTCCTTAGAGAACTACCAAACCTTTTTTACAGCGCAGAATTGGACCTACCTCAAGATGAGTTTTAACTCCATTCTCTATGCTGGAATCGTCACCTTTGTGACGCTCTTGATTTCTTACCCGACAGCTTATTTTTTGACCCAGCTTAAGCACCGCCAACTCTGGCTCATGCTGATTGTCCTTCCGACCTGGGTCAACCTCTTGCTCAAGGCTTATGCCTTTATCGGGATCTTTGGTCAAGGGGGATCTATTAACCAATTCTTGAGTTTCATCGGAATCGGTCCGCAACAGATCCTTTTTACGGACTTTTCTTTCATCTTTGTTGCTAGTTACATTGAGTTGCCTTTTATGATCCTTCCTATCTTCAATGTCTTGGATGATTTGGATCCAAACCTCATCAATGCCAGCTATGACCTAGGAGCTAACAAGTGGGATACCTTCCGTCGGGTTGTCTTTCCACTGTCTATGAACGGGGTTCGCTCCGGTGTCCAGTCAGTCTTTATTCCAAGTTTGAGTCTCTTCATGTTGACGCGTTTGATTGGAGGAAACCGAGTTATTACCCTGGGGACTGCCATCGAGCAGCACTTCCTTACGACGCAAAACTGGGGAATGGGATCCACCATTGGGGTAGTCTTGATCCTTGCTATGCTCTTAGTCATGTGGGTAACGAGAGAAAGGAGTGAACGATGAAAAAGATTTCACGTATCTATTTAGGATTGATTTTCCTTCTCCTTTATCTGCCAATCTTCTACTTGATTGCCTATGCCTTTAATGCTGGCGGGGATATGAATGCTTTTACAGGCTTTACCTTGGAGCATTTCCAGAGTCTCTTTGAGGATACGCGTCTCATGTTGATCCTCTCACAGACCTTCCTCTTAGCCTTCTTGTCAGCCTTGATTGCGACCATTATTGGGACCTTTGGGGCGATCTACATTTACCAGTCTAAGAAGAAGTTTGAAGGACCATTTTTGTCCATCAATAACATCCTTATGGTGGCACCTGACGTGATGATCGGCGCTAGCTTCCTGATCCTCTTTACGACCATCAAGTTCCAGCTGGGCTTTGCCTCTGTCTTGATGAGTCACGTGGCCTTTTCTATTCCAATCGTGGTCTTGATGGTCTTGCCACGCTTGAAGGAAATGAACCGTGATATGGTCAATGCGGCCTATGACCTAGGAGCTACTCAGGTACAGATGTTGAAGGAAATCATGCTTCCTTATTTGACACCTGCCATCATCGCTGGTTACTTTATGGCCTTTACCTATTCCTTGGATGACTTTGCGGTGACCTTCTTTGTCACAGGGAACGGCTTTACAACCTTGTCTGTTGAGATCTACTCACGGGCTCGTCAAGGGATTTCATTGAATATCAATGCCCTTTCTGCCTTGGTCTTCCTCTTCAGTATCTTACTGGTGGTCGGCTATTACTTCATCACTAGAGAGAAGGAGGAGACAGTATGAAAAAACTCTATTCATTCTTGCTAGGGATTGTCGTGGTCATCCTTGTTTTAGCAGGGTTAAGTGCCCGTCTTGAAGCCAAGACCAATCCAAAAGACAGTGACAAGCTGGTCATCTACAACTGGGGAGACTATATCGATCCAGAATTGCTTAAGGAATTTACCAAGGAGACAGGCATTCAAGTCCAATACAATACCTTTGATTCCAATGAAGCCATGTACACCAAGATCAAGCAAGGGGGAACAGCTTACGATATAGCGATTCCAAGTGAATACATGATCGCCAAGATGATGGACGAGAATCTGCTTGAAAAATTAGATAAGTCTAAACTGAAAGGCTTAGACAATATCGACCCACGCTTCTTGAACCTGGATTTTGATCCGGACAATCAGTACTCAGTTCCTTACTTCTGGGGGACCCTTGGTATCATATACAACACCAAGATGGTCGACAAGGCTCCAGAACACTGGGCTGATCTATGGAGACCAGAGTACAAGAATGACATTATGATGTACGATGGGGCGCGTGAGGTCATGGGGATTGGACTCAATAGCTTAGGCTACAGCCTCAACTCCAAGGATCCTCAGCAATTGCAAGAGTCTGTCGATAAGCTTTATACCTTGATGCCTAATATCAAGGCCCTTGTAGCCGATGAAATGAAAGGATACATGATCCAGAACAATGCGGCTATTGGGGTGACCTTCTCTGGTGAAGCTCGTCAAATGCTGGATGCCAATGAGGACCTTCGTTACGTCGTCCCATCAGAAGCCAGCAACCTTTGGTTTGATAATATTGTCATTCCAAAGACCGTGAAGAATAAAGAAGCAGCTTATGCCTTTATCAACTTCATGCTTCGCCCAGAAAATGCATATAAGAACGCTCTCTATGTCGGTTATTCCACACCGAACAAAGTAGCTAAGAAGATGCTACCAAAAGAGGTCCAAGAGGACCAGGCCTTCTACCCAAGTGATGACACACTAAAGAACTTAGAAGTCTATGAACAACTTGGTAAGAAGTGGTTGGGCATCTATAACGACCTCTACCTACAAGTGAAGATGTATCGGAAGTAGGATAAAATTCTACAAAAGCTAAAGCAAGTTTTTACCGGTAAAAACCGGATTAAAACTTGCTTTTTTGTGTGAAAAGAAGAAAATTATTATAGGAAAAATTTTGAAAAATTTTTTTAATTGTGGGATAATGGAAAAAAGTTGATTCAGTCGGGAGATAGATTACATGCAGCATAAAATATTAGTAACTGGTGGAGCGGGTTTTATTGGTTCCCACACTATTATTGAATTGGTCAATGCAGGTCATGAAGTTGTGATTATAGACAATTTAGTAAATAGTAATGAGAAAAGTATACAAGAAGTAGAAAAAATCATTGGAAAATCGATAACTTTTTATCATGAAGATATTCGAAATAAATCAAAACTTCTAGAAATTTTTCTAAAAGAAAAACCGACTGGTGTGATCCATTTTGCTGCATTAAAAGCGGTTGGAGAATCAGTACAAATCCCACTCACTTATTATGAAAATAATATTAGTGGAACATTGACTTTACTTCAGGTCATGAAAGAAGTTCAATGTAAAAATATCATCTTTAGTTCATCAGCAACTGTTTATGGAGATCCACATACAGTTCCTATCTTGGAAGATTTTCCCTTATCTGTTACAAATCCATATGGTAGAACAAAACTTATGACTGAAGAAATCCTTCAGGATATTTACAAAGCGGATTCTACATGGAATATTGTATTGTTACGTTATTTTAATCCAATTGGGGCTCATGAAAGCGGGAATATTGGTGAAAATCCAAATGGTATTCCTAATAACCTATTACCATATGTAACACAAGTAGCAGTAGGAAAGTTAGAGTCTGTTAATGTATTTGGGAACGATTATCCAACACCTGATGGAACTGGTGTACGCGATTATATTCACGTAGTTGACCTGGCAAAAGGCCACGTTGCTGCTTTGAAAAAACTTTCCAACGACTCAGGGTTAAATATTTATAATCTGGGTACGGGTCGGGGCTACTCTGTATTAGAAATTATTCAAAATATGGAGAAGGTTGTAGGAAAAACAATTCCATTCAAGATTATTGATCGACGACCAGGGGATATCGCAACCTGTTATGCAAATCCATCCAAAGCACGCAAAGAACTAGGATGGAGTGCCCAATTTGATATTCATCGGATGTGCCAAGATGCTTGGAGATGGCAGAGTAAGCATCCAAATGGATATTGTTAGTCACAATTATTCTGATCGTATTTTGTATGGAGACATGGTTCTAGTAGGGAAGGAAAAGTATGAATAATAGGATTTATAAAGATTGAAAAGAGTAGGTACAAGTCAATATACTTGATTCAACTATACCTCATCATCTTGATTGGTTTGCTATCTATATTTGTACGTTATCCAATGTCATGGTATGACGAACAAGTTCATTATGCTCGAGTTCTTACCTATTCGAATAATTTGAGTTCCAAAAGTGAGGGATATATTACTCAAAGCGAACAAGACTTTATTCATTTATCAATGACAATCATTTCTAAGTCATTAGCGCAGGAGAGTCAAAAGATAATAAGTATAGATTGGAAGAGTGAATTTAATAATCTAACAGATAGCAAAGAAAAAGTACTCACTAAGGATGGATCTACGGCAGCAGTGTATTCTCCTTTAGTATATTTCCCGTATATTATAACTGCTTGGACTTCGAAGTTACTTAACCTAAGTACTATCAATACATTTTTACTCTTAAGGTTAGTTGGATTTTTATCAGTTTTTTGGTTATTCTTATTAGCGATTCGAAAAATACCATTTGGGAAGACAACTCTTTTAATCATCTGGTCCATCCCAACTGTAATTTTATCCTTTACAGCTATATCTGCTGGTACGCTTACTTATGGCCTTATATTCCTATTTGTTTCATAAATTATAAGCTTATATCAAAAATTAGCTCTTAACAGTGAAATTAAAAAGAGCGAATTTGTTTCTTTAATCTTGTGCTCCATTCTAGTTGTCATGTCTAAAATGCCGGCATTAGCTATCCTAGCGCTTTACTTACCGTTAATTTACATTAGTGTTAAAAGGGTTAGGTTATCAAAATCCCAGATTTATTTGTTAAGTGGAAGTTTAATTTACTGTGCCTTATTGACAGTTTTATGGTATTTGAATATCAAAAATATAAACGGGAATATAATTTACTATGGGGCAAAGAATATTGATCAAGGCAGACAGTTGAGTTTTATATTTGCTCATCCGTTAAAAGCGATGAAAACTTTTTTTGAAAGCATTATAAATTTTCCATATTTTGAATTTCAGTTAGGTTATTCCGATCTTTTAAAAATGATGCATGTTCCAATTACAATTTCATTCTTTTCCATATTTTGTATGTTTACTAGTTTTAGAATTCAAGAAAAAGATAGTATTGTGATTGAAAAATCATATCGCATGATTTATAATCTTTTCTCTAAATTGGTATTTTTAGGAATTTTATTATTAATTTTTATTTGCAGGTCACAGAAGTGGGGGCTGATGCAATTAATTGTGTTCAAGGACGGTATTTCTTTTCTAATTTTACTGATTCCTTTTTCAAATGGTAAGAGTCAATTAGATGAAAAATCTGCAAGACAAATTCTATATTTATCATTGCTCCCTTCTATCTACTATGTTTTAATCATGTTTTATCAATTGAGAACATAATCATAATAGGATTGAAATAATAAAAAACTAGGGTTTATTCTAGTTTTTTGTTACAATAGAAGGTGAAGAAATCAAGGAGAGAGTTAAATGACCATATCAGTTGTAGTCCCATGTTTTAACGAAGAAGAATCGATTCCATTATTTTATGAAGAGATGGAACGAGTTCGGATCTCCATGGGAGAAGAATTTGAATATATTTTTATTAATGATGGGTCTTCTGATAAAACCTTAGATGTTTTACGTGAACTCAATCTCTTGAATCCTTGTGCCCATTATCTATCTTTTTCACGTAACTTTGGAAAGGAAGCTGCTTTATATGCTGGCCTTCAATATGCTACAGGAGATTATGTGACCGTTATGGATGTGGACCTACAAGATCCGCCAGAGTTATTGATTGAAATGAAGCAGAAATTGGATCAGCAGTCAAATCTGGACTGTGTCGGAACCCGTCGGGTGACCCGTGATGGGGAACCACCGATTCGTTCTTTCTTTGCACGGATGTTTTATAAATTGATCAATAAGATCAGCCAAGTGGAAATGGTTGACGGAGCGCGTGATTTTCGTTTGATGCGTCGTCCGATGGTCGATGCGATTCTCGAATTATCTGAGTATAATCGATTTTCTAAGGGGATTTTTGCTTGGGTTGGATTTGAGACTGAGTATTTAGAGTATAAAAATGTCGAGCGAGTGGCCGGAGAAACCTCTTGGAATTTTTGGTCTCTCTTCAAATATTCTATTGAGGGGATTGTTAATTTTTCAGACGCACCTTTAAATATTGCCTTTATCGGTGGACTTTTGTCATGGATTTTAGCTTTTATAATGATGGTCTTGATCGTAATTCGAACTCTAGTATTTGGAGATCCAACTTCTGGATGGCCATCCCTCATGACTGTGATTCTCTTTCTTGGAGGATTCCAATTGCTAACCATTGGAATTTTGGGTAAATATATTGGTAAAATCTTTTTAGAAACTAAGAATCGACCAGTCTATGTCATCAAAGAGAAAAGCAAGTAAAAAGCAGAAAACTTCTGCTTTTTTTGCTATAATGATAGGGATAAAGCAATTGAAAGGAATTTACCATGATTTTAATTACAGGAGCAAATGGGCAACTTGGTACAGAGCTTCGCCATTTGTTGGATGAACGAAATGAAGAATATGTAGCCGTTGATGTGGCTGAAATGGATATCACAAATGCAGAAAAAGTAGACGAGGTATTCGCAGAAGTGAAGCCAACCCTAGTCTACCACTGTGCTGCCTATACAGCTGTCGATGCTGCTGAAGATGAAGGAAAAGAGTTGGACTATGCCATCAACGTGACTGGTACAGAGAATGTAGCAAAAGCGTCTGAAAAGCACGGGGCAACCTTGGTCTATATCTCAACGGACTACGTTTTTGATGGAAATAAGCCAGTTGGACAAGAATGGGAAGTAGACGATCAACCGGATCCACAGACAGAGTACGGTCGTACCAAGCGTATGGGAGAAGAGTTGGTTGAAAAGTATGTGTCTAACTTCTATATCATCCGTACAGCTTGGGTTTTCGGGAACTACGGTAAAAACTTTGTCTTCACTATGCAAAACCTTGCCAAGACTCACAAAACACTTACAGTCGTTAATGACCAACATGGTCGTCCAACCTGGACACGGACCCTTGCAGAGTTCATGACCTACTTGGCTGAAAATCGTAAGGAATATGGTTACTATCACTTGTCAAATGATGCAGAAGAAGATACAACTTGGTATGACTTTGCAGTTGAGATCCTCAAAGATACGGATGTAGAAGTGAAGCCAGTGGATTCCAGCCAATTCCCAGCTAAGGCGAAACGCCCACTTAACTCAACGATGAGCTTGGCAAAAGCGAAAGCAACAGGATTCGTTATTCCAACTTGGCAAGACGCCTTGAAAGAATTTTATAAACAAGAAGTGAAATAATTAAAATGGAAAGATGGTACGAAACCATCTTTTCATTCGGTAATACAATAAGGAGATTTATGAAAGAGCGAAAACTAAATATAGATATACTAAAATGTATTGCAATAGTATTTGTAGTAGCTGTCCATTTTTTTCTTCATACCAATTATTATGGTCGTTCCTATACCTTTAAAAGTATATTTTTATCATCTTTTATTTGGATGATTTTTATGACCTGTGTTCCCATATTTATCATGACTACAGGTTATTTAATGAAAGATAAGACTTATAGTAAAACTTACTTTATAAAATTACTACCAGTAATTGGAATTTACTGTCTTGCCGCTTCTATCTATACTTTTTTCGACGTTAGAGTTTTTAATATAGATTATCTTGGTAAGTTACTAGTAAATATATTTTCCTTTAGCCACTATGCATGGTATGTAAATATGTATATTGGGTTATATATAATGATTCCATTTTTAAATGCAGGTTTCAAATCATTTAATAATCGTAGAAATCAAGCTATTGCATTAGGTGTTCTAGTATTATTAACTATTATCCCAGCTACTCTTTCATTGTTTAATAACAATAAGCAAATTTTTATGATTGTATCGCACCTAATTCCTGATTATTGGAAAGGACTCTGGCCTATTACATATTATCTTGTTGGTGCTTTTATTGCTTCTTTTAAGAAGAGGTCGACCATAAAAGAACTTTTTTTAGTCATTTTAATTCTCGATGTATTAAGTGTTTTAGGATTATCAGTAATATCAGAATCTAGTTTTGGAATAGAATACGGTGTTCTTCCAGTATTTCTATTGTCTTCATTAATTTTTTATTCGGTTATTCAACTACGAGTCGATATTAAAAATGAGTGGCTACAAAAAGTTGTTTTATTTATCTCTAAGAACACTCTTCCTATTTATTTACTATCTGTGATAGGAGATTTATATTGGTATCCTAAAATAGTTGAGAAATGGGGAGATTTTGCAAGCATCTTACCAAAATTTCCTTTTATAGTCATTTTTTTGTTTTTACAATCTCTTTTTATCACCTACGTCATTACTCGAGTTCTAAAATTTGTTCAAATTATGATTGTTAAATATAACAAGTAATTGACTAATGAATCTGAAAATTAATGGGATTTTGTAATATATGCAATTTGTGTCTATGTCCATTTCATTATAATTTGTAAAGTGGAAAATAAAGTAAAATAAGGGGGACTGTTTCTCGATTAGAAGAAACATTTCCCTTTGTTTTTTGGAAATTTTAAGTAATGTAGTAATAATTTTAACTATTGAAATACCAAACATATTTTTTTACGGCCGCAGTAAACCAATATATTTACTAATCATAATATTGGGAGTATATCATAAGCTACTCTCTTTTTTATTGTCTTTATGGTATAATTAATGGAATGTGCTTATAGAAAGTGAGTAGAAAAACTTGAGAAAAGTAACTGCCCAAAAGGTGTTTTTCTGGAATATTTTAGGAAGTCTATCTTCAGCTGCTGTTTCAGTTATACTTCTTTTTATTGTTACACGTGCTTTAAATAGTGCTTCAGCGGATACCTATAGTTTTGCCTATGCAATTGCGAACCTCTTTGTTATTGTAGCAAGTTTTCAAGTTAGAGATTTCCAAGCGACAGATATAAGAGAGAAGTATTCTTTTGATACTTATTTCATTACAAGGCTTATTTCAAACGTTGCAATGGTTCTTCTTTTAGTGACGTATTTAATTTTTAATACTAATACTCACTCAAATCTAGGGATAATTTTTTGGGTATCTTTTTTCCGAGTTAGTGAAGCCTTATCGGATGTTTTTCAAGGCTTATTTCAGCAGAAAGAGCGTCTGGATATTGCTGGGAAGTCCCTTTTCCTGAGAAATACTATTTCAACAATTGTATTTGCTTTAACGTTAGTCCTCTCTAAAAATCTATTGTGGTCTGTGATCGCACAAACCATTAGTTCATTTGTTTTTATTGCTCTATTTGATTATCCTAATTCAAAAGTCTTCCATCGCTTAAATCTAAAGAGTGTTAGGTTGAGTAATATTATCAATGTGTTGAAAGATTGTTTACCTTTATTTATTAATGCTTTTTTGTTGGTCTCAATCTATAATCAGCCTAAATATGCTTTGAATGATATTTTTAATCAAGGTTTGATTGGAAATGGTGTTCAGAGAGATTTTAGTATTTTGTTTACACCAATTTTTGCCATGAATCTTATGATTGTGTTTCTTAGACCAATGATTACACAGCTTGCAGTCTTTTTAGAAGAAAAGAAGATTTCTCATTTTGTCACTTACAAGAATAATCTCTTCAAGATTTTAATTGGAACTTGTACATTAATATTTCTAATTGGTGCTTTTATTGCCATCCCAATTTTGGATATTGTATACGGGACCAACCTTAAACAGCATCAGACTAGTTTTGTTATTTTGCTACTTGGAGGGATTGCAAGTACTTTTTCAACTGTATGTGATAATATTTTGACAGTATTTAGGAAGCAACATCTTTTGGTTATTTCCTTTTTTGTAGGTTATATTGTATCAATCTTAACTGCCAAGCCTCTAGTGTCTAAATTTGAGGTTTTTGGAGCATGTCTCTCATTCCTTTGTGCAATGATAGCTTGGTTAATTGCGTCTTTAGTAATTTATTTTGCAACAAATCCATATACTATTTTTAGAAGGAAAAAATAATATGAAATTTTCGATTATAGTAGCTGCTTATAATGTGGCAGAGTATTTAGAAGAATGTGTAGAAAGTCTTGTAAATCAAAACTTCCCTAATTCTGAATATGAAGTTCTTATAGTAGATGATGGTTCTACTGATTGTCGAACAGGCTTGCTTTGTGATCAGTTAACATCTAAATTTGGAGTGGTTAGAACCATTCATCAAGAAAATGGCGGATTATCTTCAGCGAGAAATACCGGAATTAAAAATTCTAAGGGGGATTATTTGCTATTTGTTGATGGCGATGACTTTTGGAGTAATCCAGAATTTCTAGATAAATTATCTAAAAACATTGATAAATTTCGAAGTGATGTAATTATATTTTCTTATGATAAATATTATGGATTAGATGATAGTGTCAAGGTAAGTTTTGATTTTGTTTCAAATCATGGAAGTGCTAAAGAGAATATTACTGGATTAGTCAAAGACGAGATTTTAACTGCCCCTGCTTGGAATAAATGTGTGAAAAAAAACCTATTTGAACAAGGACTAGACTTCCCTATTGGTTTTTTATCTGAGGATTGTTTATATTGTTCGAAGTTATTAAAAATGATCTCTACTTATTCAATTTTAAATATAGATTGTTATCAATACAGACAGAATCGATTGGGAAGTATTACAAATATTGTAAAAGAAAAAAATGTAATTGATATTTTAAAGAGTATCGAAATTGGGTTAATTGATGTTAATAGCCTTGAGCTTGATGTTAAACATGCATTAAATATTTATTTTGCGATTTCTTATATTTCAATCTTACCATTTGTTAATCAGTATTATTCTCATCCTGAAATACAACGCTTACTTAAAAAATATAGATTCCTTCTTAAATTTTCAAATGAGATAAAGAATAGATCTTTCAAATATACTGGAATGATGACAAGATTATTTGGAATGAGATTATCAATTAAGATCTTAGCAAATTTGTTAAAATTTTATAAAAAACTATAATGATAAGTTTTAAAAAAGTAGAAAGTATAATATGTCTAATCCAACCGTTTCAGTAATTGTTCCTGTATATAACGCACAAGAGGGAATTAAACAATGTATAGATTCTCTTCTGAATCAATCATTTACAGATTTTGAGATTATTCTTTTAAACGATGGTTCTACAGATAATAGTTTAGAAGTTATTAAAAGGTATGCTACTGCTAATGATTTTATCCAAGTAATTGATAAAGAAAATGAAGGAGTTGCTAAAACTAGAAATAAAGGTATACAACTTGCTAAGGGCGAGTATATCGTCTTTATTGATAATGATGACTTTGTTGATTCAGATTATTTGGAGCGTTTTTATAATGTAATAGATCAAGAACAACTAGATATTGTTCTTGGGGGTTATAAGCGTGTTAATCAGGAAATGAAGACACTTTTTAAGCAAGATTTAACACAGTCTGAATGGTCTAAGTATATAGTTGTTGCTCCTTGGGCACGCATTTATAGAACTTCATTTTTAATAGATAATAATATCCAGTTCTTTGATTATCCAATAGGTGAAGATGTTATCTTTACTTTGACTGCATACAATTTAACAGAAAAAATTAAAGTAATTGATTATAATGGCTATAATTGGTTTTTTAACGAGAAGAGTATCTCAAACACATCTCAAAGAGGGTTTAATCCGAATATAGATATTGTGTTTTTCTTGAGTCACTTGCTTCAAGTTGCTGGTGATTCAAAATATATTCGCTATTTTATTAAACGATATTACATTTGGTACTTACTCTTTTCTGGAAGAGCAGCTTCAAGTTCGTCGTTTATGGATCAATATAGAAGAATTAAGCAATGGATTTCTAAAGAAAATCTTGATTCAAATTTAATACCATTATCATCCGAAATAAATGGAGAAAGAATTCAAACTATTATTTCTGTAATGGCTTTTAGAACTTTAGAACGTTTAAGATTAGTTTCACTGTTTTCGAGATTTTACTGTAAAGGAAAGGAGAAGTAGTTGAGAGTATTAATGATAATTCCTGCCTACAATGAGGAGGAAAGTATTTTCGATACGGTAATGAGTATCTTGAATTACCGCAAGAAAGTTGATTTTGATTTGGACTATGTGGTTATTAATGATGGATCAACAGATAAGACGAAACAAATTCTTGAAGAAAACCATTTTAATGCTGTTCATCTCGTGATGAATCTTGGAATTGGCGGCGCGGTTCAAACAGGATACAAATATGCACTGGAGCATGATTACGACGTTGCTGTTCAGTTTGATGGTGATGGTCAGCATGATATCGAATCCTTGTCAGATTTGCTAAACCCAATTAGAAAAAACGAAGCAGACCTAGTTATTGGATCTCGTTTTGTTGGTGATGTTAAATCAGAATTTCAGACTACTTTTATGAGACGCTTTGGTATAGGAGTTATTTCTAACTTGATTAAGTGGACAACTGGTCAAAGAGTCTTAGACACAACTTCGGGATATCGATTAGCTGACAAAGTTGTGATCAAACAATTTGCTAGACGTTACCCAATCAAGTATCCAGAACCTGAAACAATTGTTCATATTTTGAAACGTAAATATAAGGTTGTGGAAAAACCTGCTAATATGTTTGAACGAACAGGTGGCGTGTCCTCGATCACCCCTATCAAGTCTATTCGTTACATGATTGAAGTATGTTCATCCATTTTAATCGCAGCCTTTATGAGGGAGAGTGAATAATGTCAGTATTATCTATTGTTATGTTGGTAGCTTCAATCTTTTTCCTTTATCTAGTTATTAGAAATATCAACAAAAATAATATCTTATTTGAACAGGCATTCATGTGGATTGTAATCAGTTTTGTAATGATTATTATTTCCATTTTCGATGTCATTCCTGGTTATTTTGCTAGATTACTTGGATTTGAATTGACTTCGAATTTTTTACTATCGCTAGCTATATTTTTCCTTTTAGTTATTTCTTTTTTACAAACTATGACCTTATCGAAACAGAAAGAGAAGATGAAACATTTGATTCAAGAGTTGTCTATTTTAAAAAGCCATATAGAAATGAAAGAGGAGAAGAATGAAAGATAATCACACCTGGGTGATTTGTGCTTATGGAGAAAGCGAATACTTAGAAGCCTGTATTCAATCCTTGAAGAAACAAAGCCTCCAATCACGGATTATTTGTTACAGTTCAACACCACTGAAATCAATACAGGAACTTTGTCAGCGTTATGATATTCCATTTTATACGAAGCAAGGTGGAGGAATTGGCAAGGATTGGAACAATGCTATGTCTTTTGTAGAGACAAAGTTTGCTACCATTGCCCATCAAGACGATTTTTATAAGCCAAAATATGCTGAGAAAGTATTGGCCAAGATGGAAAAGCATACGGATGTACTAATTGGGTATTCTGATTATTTTGAAGAAAAAGATGGTCATAAAATTCCTGCGAATATGAATCTGAAGATTAAGTCATTAATGTTAAAAACCATGAATCTTTTTCCAGCAAGTCATTTCTGGCGTAATCGTGTGATGGCCTTTGGAAATCCGATTTGTTGTCCAGCAGTTACTTATAATCGAGAAAATCTGAAGAATTTTTATTTTGATGAAGCAATGAGGGTGAGTTTGGATTGGTACGCATGGTATAAGATTAGTGAGTATAAAGGTCGTTTTGCTTATGTATCTGACAAACTTATGTGCCACCGTATCCATGAAGAGTCTGAAACATCAAAAACCATCGCAGACAATACTCGTAGTAAAGAAGACCTATACATGTACCAACTCTTCTGGCCTAATTGGATCGCCAAGTTGCTGATGAGACAATATGTGAAGAGTCAACATTCAAATAATTAGTTTTTTATGTTTAGGGAGCAAAAATGAAAAACAGTAAAAGATTTTATTTATATATATTTATTGTATCTGTGTTGTATGCAATACAGTATTATATTAATAATAAAATTACACCAGTTGGAGATCAAACCGCATTTTTGAAATACGCAGAAGAATTTCAATATAATTATCTCTATTTTGGAATTGATCGTTATTTTACATGGAGTAGCAGACTGTTAATTGAATCAGCAACACTTTTATTTTCTGTTCATGAAAAACTATTTGTCATTGTATCTGCTTTGGCAACGTTTGTATTCCTATTACCTAGCAAAAAGTTCTCAAAGGAACTTCCATGGCTTCCAGGGTTCTTAATATTCATTTGTATTCCTGCAAGTGAATTTTTGAGTGCAGGATCAATTCCGACCTATGTAAATTATATTCTTCCTGCTTCATTCATGTTATTTTCTCTTTATTTTCGTCATTCATCCAACTTGTGGGTAAAGATTGCTAGTTTGGTAAGTTTTGTATTCGCTGTCATGCAAGAACAATTAGCAATTTATGCCTTTCTATGGATTGTTTTTGAACTTATTAGAGACTGGAAGATTAACAGTGACAGAAACTGGAATATTCTATTTGTTGTGGTTACTTCATTAGGAATCCTATCAGCGAAATTAGCTCCTGGAAATACAATAAGATTTATGAAAAATGTAGATTCTTGGTTTCCAAATTTTATTAATTTAAATAGTATTCAAAAGGTGGGTCTAGGCATTTTAGAAACCGGAGATGGACTATTATCTGTCTCATTTGCATTTGTAACTTTATTTTTAATTGTTTCGGTAATTTTATCTATTTACAAAAATAATTTTACTAGTTTTATACTTTCTACAGTTGTTTTATTAACTGTATTAAGTCATAAGTTTGAATGGAGAAGTGTATTGTTCACGCTATCCGCTGTTAGTAAGCTTGCCAGAGAAAGTGGAACATTTGAATTTAATTTCGTTTATTTTGGAGCAGTTCTATTCTATTTTGTTATATTGTTAATTTTACTGTTTATTATCTGGAGTCTTTCAGATTCTAAAGATAAGGTTTGGCTTTCCTATTTGTTTATAATTGGCCTGTTGGGACGTATGGTTATTTCCTTTTCACCAACTTTATATGCTTCAGATACTAGGACTTATTTACCAATAATGTTAAGTGTTTTCATAATAACCTGTAAGTTTATAAATGAAATTTATTTAAAGATGAAACATAGAAAAATTAATTAGAAGTAGATTCATTCTACTTTTTTTATTATTAATGAGTTTTTCATTTTTTTTTAAAACTGTAGTATAATTAGTATTATATGTACTCTTATTAAAGATTGAGGTTAGTATGCTTTTTTATGAATAAAAGTGTATCATAAATATTTTATTATTAAACTTTGATTTTCTTAGAATAAATATCGAAATGGATAGAAAAATGACTAAATTAATATCAGTAGTTGTAACATGTTACAACCATGAAAATTATATTGAACAATGTTTGCGAAGTATTTTTAACCAAACCTATCGTAACATTGAATTAATTGTTCTTGATGATGGTTCGACAGATTCTTCTTCAGAAGTTATTCAGGAGGTTTTGAAAGAATCGCCTTTTGTGACGACATTTGAATCTCACGAAAATATAGGTGTTGTGAGAACAAGGAATAAAGGACTCAATCTTTTAAATGGGGACTATTTTTTATTTGTAGATAGTGATGATTTCTTGGATGAAAGATATGTAGAGGAATTATATAATGGTGCGATTAATCATCAGGCGGATATAGTGTATTGTGATTTATACAATTTTGAAAAAAATGAAATCTATCTAAAAGCACAAGAGTTTGATTTACATAACTTATTGGAATCAAACTATATTTCAAACTGTTCTTTAGTAAAAAAAACAGTATTAAAGGGTATCTATTATGATGAAAAACTTTCAGGGAAAAAACTTGAAGACTATGATTTTTTCTTGAACCTCATTATTAATAACGGTGCTAAAGCAGTATATCAGCCGAATACCAAGCTTAATTATCGCGTTTTTGAGAAAGATTCGATTTCAAAAAGGGACTCTGTACGATATCATTATGAGATCTATCTCGAAGTTCTTGAGAAATATCTGGATAAGCTTCCTCATGATATTTATCAAGCAGTTTGCGAAAATTTAATGAATTTAGAGAATCGATTAGAAGACTTGATAAATCATCACAGTGAAGTGACGGATTATGTAAAGAGGTTGGAAAAAGAACGTGTCCAACTTGAACGAAGAAAATATATGCAGTCTAAACAACTGAAAGACGCTCAAGAAGAAATTGAGCTTATCCGAAGTTCGCTGTCATATCGTTTAGGGAACGCCCTTATTACTCCTATCAAGACAGCAGGAGTAATTGCTAAGAATCCCAAAGCTATTAAAAGTTATTTGAGAGCTTTAAAAGTCAAAGTTGTGCAGCTACGTCGTCGTATGACACCACTTAAGGTTCGTCAGTTACGCCGTCTTAGAAATAGTCAACGCTCTGCCTTATCATATAATGGTAAGAAAGTGCTGGTTTATGTTATTTTTGAGTCTGAAGCTCGTCTTCAAGAATATAAATTACGTTTCTTGCAAGCCCTGTCTCCATTGGTAGATGATGTTGTTGTTGTTGTGAATGGACAGCTTCCTGAAGATGATATCAATACTCTCGATACTTATGGTCAAGTTTTAACTCGTGACAATAAAGGATACGACACTGCAGCCTTTAGAGAAGGAATTTTTGCCTTTGGTAAGGACAAGCTTAAGGATTACGACCAGCTCCTCTTGGTGAATGATACCAATATTGGTCCGATGAGAGATTTGTCTCAAGTATTCAAGGAAATGGCTGATAAGCAACTAGATTTCTGGGGGATTTCCTTTGGCGAAGAACAAGAAGATGTTACTAAGGAGAATCCTTATGGTTATATTCCTAAACATCTTCAATCTTATTTCTTAGTTATTGAAAAGCTTATGCTAAATGATGATGCCTTTTATGAGTACTGGACGCATTTGACGGATACAGATTCTCGTGATAAGGCGATTGGTCGACATGAGACACGTTTTACCAAGTATTTTGCTGATTTGGGTTATCGTTTCGATGCGGTCGTGCAAGAATACGAAGATTCTGCCATGTATATTCACCCACTTAAGATGCTCAAAGCAGGTAGCCCTTTGGTGAAATACACAGCTCTGAAAAATTATGATGAAGACCAGTTCTTGTGGCAAGGTCTGGATCGTGATTCAGAAGTCCCTGACTTGTTGGACTTTGTTGCAGAAAAAACGGATTACCCTGTGGCAATCTTGGAAGATATTGTAAATAAATTTAAGACTGTTCCACGTGATCAATACATTCTATTGATTGATGGGGTTGAAAATATTATTCCTCAATGTACCCGTTATCGTGTCTTGAACAAGGCAGAACAATTACGCAAACATGGCTTTGCAGTCAAAGTTGTTAACCTATCTGATTTCCAATTATCGATGGCTCAAAATGCTAGTCACATCATTATCTACCGTTCCCCAATCTCACCTGAACTTTTGCGTCTCTGTCATTTGGCTAAGGAATATGGAAAACCTGTCTTCTTTGATATTGATGATTTAGTCTTTGATACGGTTTATACAGATCAATTGAGTTATACGCAAGGGTTGAATTCGGTTGAAAAAGGAAACTATGATGCAGGTGTTCGAAATTATGGCTATATGCTAGAAAACTGTGATGGTGCCATTACTTCAACTAACCAGTTGCAGGAGGAGTTGTATAAGTACCAAAGTAAGGTTTTACTTAATCGTAACTTGGCTTCTGATGAATTAATCGCTATTAGTAGTCAATATATCAAAGATTACTCTCAAACATCTAATATTGTTAAGATTGGTTATTTCTCTGGTTCAATTAGTCATAATGAGAATTTTGAATTGATTAAACCAGCTATTAAGCAACTGCTTACAAAATATAGCAATGTCCAATTACATATTGTCGGGATTCTTGATATCCCTCAGGATATGAAGCCCTTTGAAAATCAAATTATCACTCACGATTATGTGGACTGGGATAAATTGCCTGCCTTGATTAGTGAGGTTGATATTAACCTAGCACCGCTTGTGGATTCGATCTTTAACCGTGCGAAGTCAGAGATTAAGTGGATTGAAGCTGCCTTGGTGAAGGTGCCAACAGTAGCAAGCAAGATAGGAGCTTTCTCAGATACGGTTGTTGATGGTGAAACAGGATTGTTGGCTACTGATGAACAGTGGTTCGACAAGCTTGAAGCCTTGGTTTTATCTCCAGAATTAAGACAGAAAATTGCAGAGTCTGCTTATCGGGCTGTTCTTGAGAATTGTACCTTAAGCAAGAAAGATGATATGGTGACTTATTTTGAACAAAATTAAACAAATAAAAGTTGAAAATTTATTTTTCATTTTAGCAACGATTTTTATTTTTTCATTTATGTTAGTATTTCCAATTAATCGTGTGCCAGACGAAACAAACCACGCGCGTATGACTTGGGAAACTGTCCACAAACCAACTCTACAGTCCTTTAAATGGATGAACGAGATTTCGAGTGATGCTCATGTAAACCCTACTGACTATGAAAAGGTTCTTAATAAAAAACTTGATATGGAAAAAGAACCGTATCAAGTCACTCTAAACCTTAAATCTCTTTCCTTCCTTCCTCAGTTGGTTGGTATGACATTGGGAAGTTTGATAAAGCCAACAGTAGGAATGATAATCTATATGGGCAGAATTTTTAATGCCTTAGCTTATATTATAGGTGTCTTTTGTTTAATTAAATATTTTAAATATGGTAAACTAGCTCTATTCTTTATTTCGTTACAACCAATAATGGTTCAACAAGCATCTTCTTTATCTTATGATGTAATGAATTATTTAGAAATCATGCTAGCAATCGGTTTTATAACGAATTTAGCATACAAAAAGACTTTTTCAAATAAAGATGGATTTTTATTAGTACCTATATCGTTATTACTTTTAGCTACTAAACCAAATAACTTTTTATTACTATGTCTTATTCCGTTTATACCATTAAATTTTGAAGGTGTCTTTAGTTTTTTAAATACGCCCTTAAGAGTGATTAAACAGACTATTTCAAAATTTAAGTATGTGTTTTATTTAGTTCTATTACTTGCAATCTTCGCTGTTCTATATTATTTAATGAGAGATAACGGTGGAGTAATCCACTACATTCGAGTGTTGTCTAATACATTATTAAAACAACATATGAACGGTGACCTAAATACTATTTTGACAATAGGTATGTTTGGTTATTTTGGGAATTTCACTATTCAGCTTCCATTATGGCTTATTTTTGTAAATATTTGCATATTATTTCTTGTGTTTTTATCAAGCGAAGAATATTTCTTCACTAAAGATTTTGCAACTGTCTCTTCATTATTGTTTCCATTACAAGTGCTTGCAACTGTAACGGTCATGTATCTACAATGGACACCTATAGTGTTAGGAAAAGGGGCGAATATTTCTGTTGGAAGCCAGGGGAGATATTTCACTCCATTTCTCATCTTATTTTTGCCCATAATTGCTAATTTAGGTAACCTTAAAATTAAACAGCATAAGTTGCTAACTATTACTGTTGTTACCTTATTATTCAATTATCTGATTTCTCTTTACTTATTAATTCCATTTTATTGGGTATTTTAGGAGTTGCGATGACTAAAACAATTTTATTTATTTCACCTACTGGAACAATGGATAATGGTGCCGAAATTTCAATTTTTAATTTAATGAAATTTCTAGTTAGTAAAGGCTTTCGAGTAATAAACGTCTTCCCTGATTATCGTGTACCAGTTCAAAAAAATTATTTGGAGCAGATGAAGAATGCTGACGTTCAAGCTATTGGAATTCCTGCAGTTAAGTGGTGGTGGGAAGAAGCTCCGGGTGGATTACCTGGGACACATTATCAGCGAGTAAAAAGCTACGAGGATAATATTAAAAGAATTCGAGAGATTTTGAATCAGAATAAAGTTGATTTAGTTATTAGTAACACAGCTAATGTCTTCCAAGGAGCTTTGGCTGCAGCTGAAGAAAATATTCGTCATTTTTGGTTAATTCATGAATTCCCTGAGGGAGAATTTGGTTATTATAAAGATAAACTCGATTTTATTGAATATTATTCTGATCAAATTTTTGCTGTATCTGGTGCTTTGCAAAAGGAATTATCTCAATTATTAACTGATAAGAGTATTTTAAGCTTTATACCATACTCTCAAATAAGTGGTACAAATTTAAAAACTTCTAGTTCTCATAGGATTATTCAGATTGGAAGAATAACTGAGAATAAAAATCAGTTGGAATTAATAAAAGCTTATCACAATTCAAATATTTCAAATGTTCCATTGATATTCATCGGTGCAGAAGATGAAGAATATGCAAAAAAATGTAAGAGTTATGTCAAAAAAAATGACATTAAAAATGTTCATTTCATAGGATTTCTTGAAAAACCTTGGGATTTTTTAACTGATAAAGATATATGTGTATTTACATCTAAAGTTGAAACGTTTGGAATGGTATATATTGAAGCACTAATAAATAGCATTCCAACAATTGTATCGAATAACAAAGGATATAGATCTGTTAAGGACCTCTTTATACAAGGAGAAATGTACTGCTTGGGGGATATAGCTGATTTATCAAGACATATCTTAAATTTATTGACAAATTTTTCTATGAAGAAAAATGAAATGGTACAAAATAAAGAAAAAATAACAGCAATATATAATTTAGAAAATGCTTATAAGTGTATATTGAAACATATAAATGAGGATGTAGAGATTAATGTAAAGGAAAAAGATAAATTTTTAAATCTTAAGGGTGTAAAATCATCTAAAATTGATGTATTTAAAAAATTTCTTAAAAAATTATTTGTATTAAAAAAGTTATAGAATGATTACAAATGAATACTGTCACTACAATTGATTATACAAGCTTTCTTTAAAATGATATAATTGAACAGACTGTAAATTGTTAGAAAGGGAATCATATGCAACACGTTTTTATTATCGGAAGTCGTGGTCTTCCGGCTCAATATGGCGGTTTTGAGACCTTTGTGGACCAATTGGTTTCGCATCAAGTGTCTCCAGCTATTCAGTACCATGTTGCTTGCCTTTCTGATGATCAAGCCTATCAACATTTTGACTACAAGGGTGTCGATTGTTTTACGATTAAAGCACCGAAACTTGGGCCAGCTCGCGTCATTGCCTATGATATGATGGCCATCAACTATGCCTTGAAAGTTATAAAGAGACAGGGAATTGAACAGCCGATTTTTTATGTTTTGGGCAATACAATTGGGGCCTTTGTGGCACCTTTTGCGCGCAAGATCCATAAAATGGGTGGTCAATTCTATATCAATCCAGATGGACTGGAGTGGCAGAGGGCCAAATGGGCTAAACCGATTCAAGCCTATCTCAAGTATTCTGAAAAAATCATGACACGCCATGCGGATTTGGTGATTTCTGACAACCCTGGTATCGAGTCCTATATCAAGGAAGCCTACCCTTGGTCCAAGACGACCTATATTGCCTACGGGACGGACTTATCTCCGACCAGCCTGACCCGTCAGGATAGGAAGGTCAGAGAACTCTATCACAAGTGGCAGACACAAGAGAAGAACTATTATTTGATCTTGGGTCGCTTTGTCCCAGAAAATAATTACGAGACCGCCATTCGTGAATTTATGACCTCTTCAACCAAGCGGGATTTGGTCATCATTTGTAACCATGAAGGCAATCCCTATTTTGAAGAACTCAGGGCTCGAACGGGCTTTGACCAGGATCCGCGCGTCAAGTTTGTAGGAACGGTTTATGATCAAGACCTTTTGAAGTATGTCCGTAAAGAAGCCTTCGCCTATATTCATGGTCATGAAGTGGGCGGGACCAATCCGGGTCTCTTAGAAGCACTTGCCCAGACGGATCTGAATTTAGTTTTGGGTGTTTCCTTTAACCAAACGGTCGCAAAGGACACAGCCCAATATTGGACTAAAGAAATTGGGAATTTGGCGCATTTGATCAACCAAGTTGATTCTCTAGAAGATGTATCTAAATGGGGTCAATTAGCCAAAGCCAATATGAAGCAAAACTTTACCTGGGAAAAAATTGTAGGTGAGTACGAGGAATTATTCTTATCATGAAAGTAAATATCTTGTTGTCCACCTATAATGGTGAGCAGTATCTAAAAGAGCAGGTCAAAAGTATCCAAGACCAGACTTATCCAGACTGGCAACTCTTGATTCGGGATGATGGGTCAAGAGATGGTACGGTGGAAATCATTCAAGAGCTGGCAGCTCAGGATGAGCGTATCCACTTTATCAATAAAGGAGCTATCGAAAATCTGGGTGTCATCAAGAGTTTTCACACACTCTTAAAATATGAAAAGGCTGATCTTTATTGCTTCAGTGACCAAGACGATGTCTGGCTTCCTGAAAAGATTGCCCTACAAGTGGAAGAAGCAGAGAAACATCCGCAAGAGGAGCCTTTGCTAGTCTACACAGATTTAAAAGTGGTTGATGAAAACTTGAATGTGCAACATGAAAGTATGATTCGCACCCAGTCTGATCATGCCAATACAGAACTGATACAAGAGCTGACAGAAAACACAGTAACTGGTGGGGTAGTCATGATTAACCATGCGCTGACCAACTTATGGACAGGTCAAGAAAACCATGCGCTTCTCATGCACGATTGGTACTTGGCCTTACTAGCAGCTACTTTTGGGAAGCTCATTTATATCGATCAGCCAACGGAGTTGTACCGTCAGCACAGTAGCAACGTTCTTGGAGCTCGTACCCTTAGAAAACGGGTCAAGAATTGGATTCGACCCCATGCCCTTTTTGCCAAGTATTGGAATCTTATCGAATCCAGTCAGGAACAAGCGAAAAATCTATTGGATCTGCCTATCAGTTCCCAAAATAAAGAAATCATTGAAAACTTTGTGACCATTATGGATGTTCCCCTAAAAGAACGTCTGAGACGGATTCGTCAGTATGGTTATCGTAAGAACCGGGCTTTTCACACTTTTGTGTTTACTAGCTTGATTCTAACAAAGTTTGCATATCGAGGTAAAAAATAATGTTAGACGTTTTCAGTCAGAAAAATCGAATTTTATTAAGAGAATTAATCAAAACAGACTTTAAATTACGCTACCAAGGATCAGCTATTGGTTATCTTTGGTCGATTTTAAAACCTTTGATGATGTTTAGTATCATGTATGTGGTATTTGTTCGTTTTTTAAGATTTGACGATGGCACTCCGCACTACGCAGTTGGATTGCTTTTGTCGATGATTTTTTGGAGCTTTTTTACAGAAGCGACAAATATGGGGATGTTGTCTATTGTTTCAAGAGGCGATTTGTTGAGGAAGTTGAATTTTCCAAAACAGACTATTGTTGTTTCATCGGTACTAGGAGCAGCTATCAATTTCTCGATTAATCTATTAGTCGTGTTCACCTTTGCCTTGATTAATAATGTCTCATTTGGGATTCATACTCTTGTAATCGTTCCTTTGTTTATTGAGATTTTGTTTCTTTCATTAGGCTTTGCTTTTATCCTATCGGCTCTATTTGTTAAATACCGTGATATAGGTCCTGTTTGGGAAGTAGTGCTACAGGCTGGGATGTATGCGAGTCCAATTATTTATTCAATTACATACTTATTACAACGAAATCATACTGATGTTGCAAAACTATTGATGATGAACCCAATTGCACAAATTTTGCAAGATATGCGTCACTATATTATTGATCCAGTCAATCCTCGTGGTTGGGACTTGTTTGATAATAAGTTAATTGCCTGTATCCCATATTGTATTCCAATAGTTGTATTTATTATTGGAGTTATTGTATTTAACAGAAATTCTAAACGATTTGCGGAGATTTTATAATGTCAAGTAATATTGCAGTTAAAGTTGACCATGTCAGCAAATACTTTAAGTTACCAACTGAGTCAACTCAAAGCTTACGAACAACTTTAGTAAACCGATTTAGGGGGATTAAGGGTTACAAAAAACAAGAAGTTTTACGTGACATTTCTTTTGAAGTTGAAAAAGGTGATTTCTATGGTATTGTAGGACGAAATGGTTCTGGAAAATCTACTCTCTTAAAAATTATTTCTGAAATCTATGTGCCGGAAAAAGGTTCCGTCACCATTGATGGGAAACTGGTATCCTTCATCGAGCTTGGTGTCGGTTTCAACCCAGAGTTGACCGGTCGAGAAAATGTCTATATGAATGGCGCTATGCTGGGCTTCTCAACGGCTGAGATTGATGCTATGTATGAGGATATCGTAGACTTTGCTGAGTTGCATGAATTCATGAATCAGAAGCTCAAAAATTACTCATCAGGGATGCAGGTTCGTCTGGCTTTTTCGGTTGCCATTAAGGCTCAAGGGGATATCTTGATTTTGGATGAGGTCCTTGCAGTAGGAGACGAGGCCTTCCAACGTAAGTGTAATGATTACTTTATGGAACGCAAAAAATCAGGTAAGACGACAATTCTTGTTACCCATGATATGAATGCTGTAAAAAAATACTGTAATAAGGCTGTTTTAATTGAAAATGGGTTAGTTAAAGTAGTTGGAAATCCTGATGATGTTGCAAATCAATATAGTTACGATAATGCAGCAAATCAAAAAGTTTCAAATGATGATGTTACAATTGAGGATGCGGCTGTAAGCAATTTAAACATAAAATTGCTTTCGAATAAAATGTCAAGTCCTGAAGATCCCATTGAGTTTGAGGTGTCATATGATGTTAATCAGGACATAAAAACTTACATAGCTTTCTCGCTAACTGAAATTGACCGCGGTCTTTGGGTATATAATGATAATTCTTTAGATTTATTAACTGATGGGAAAGGGAGAAAGAATTTCCGCTATTCTTGTAGTTTATCAAGCTTGAATGATATCAAATTAAAACTTCAAGTTTCAGTAAGAGATAGTTCGAATACAATGCTTGCATTTGCAAAGGGAGATAATTCACCTATAATTTTATTAAATCGAACAGATATTTTAGATGATGATTTGTCAGCGAAAGATTCTGCTACCGGATTATTGCAAAGGAATGGGAAATGGGAGACGATGTAGATGAATAGAATTCTACTTTATGTTCACTACAATAAGTCTGATGATTTAAGTAGTCATGTTTTATATCAATTGGAAAAACTTTCCCCACTTTTTTCGCGTATTCTATTGATATCGAATAGTTACTTATCAACTGAACATTTAAAATCCCTACGAAAAATTGGCATTGAAGAAGTTGTTCAACGAGAGAATATTGGGTATGATTTTGCTGCCTGGCGAGATGGTATGAATTATATAGGATTTAATTCCTTGGTAGATTATGATTCGGTTACCTTGATGAACGATACATGTATTGGTCCCTTGTGGGATTTAAAAGAGTATTTCGAAAAATTTGAAAAACAAGTAGATATTGATTTTTGGGGAATGACTAATTTTAGAAAAACAAAGTATTTCAAGGAACATCTTCAGAGTTATTTTGTTTCTTATTCCTGTCAAGTTGTGTCGTCAAAAGTTTTTCAAAAATTTTGGACAAGTATTAGGGATTATGAAAATATAAGAAGTGTGATTGATCGTTACGAGACAAGATTTACTGGTATTCTAACTAAATCTGGATTTAAATACGGTGTGGTTTTTAATACTATAAATGAAGATGCAGGTAATCTAATTCACCCTGATTTTTCTTATTATAGACCCGAAGAAATTCTTAATCAACAAGTACCATTTATAAAAGTTAAGGTATTTCAAGTTAATTCTGAACAGACTAATTACATAAAGAGTCAAATCAACAATTTAACTGATTTTCCTATGTCGGTTTTAAATGAACAATTGATTTCAAATGTATATAGTATAACTGATGCGACGGTAGAAAATAAAGATTTTATTTCCAGAATAAAAAAGTTAGTTAGGAGAATATTTAGAAAATAAGATGCTTAACTTTATTAAAAACCAATACATTAAAATATGCTTATTCTTAGTGAGCTTTATTTTATTGTTAGTTGTCAATTTTAATTATTTTCTACCTTTCAATTCCACTCATTCAATTTTATATTTTTCGTATTCTCATTATACTCCCTTACTCCTTTTTATAAGTATTAGTTTTATATCCGTTGTCCTATCAAAAATTTGGTCAAGATACTTTTTTATTAAGAGTGGTATTATATACTTACTATACTTATCAGGGTCGTATATTATTGAATGTAGTAGAAACGTAAATGTTTTAAAATATAATGTTTTTTCTTTTAAAGCGAATGACTTTTTTCAAGTTCATTTTCTTCTATTTCTTTTCTCTATATTTTTAATTGCATTTATTTATCATTATGTAATCTCAATTTATTGCCCTATTCTTGAGAATAGGCTTATTAAAATTTCTGAGTACAAGGAATATTACTCAATATTATTCCACAGCTTCATGTTAATAGGTTTTTGTCTAACTGATTCAAAAATTTATAAAATATTACCGGAAACTAGTTATTTAAGAGATTTATTTACAGACGGTCTGATTAAAAACCAGTTTTCATATTTAATGGAATTAGATAAATTTATTATTCTTTTAATTATCATACTTTTTCCTTTTGTTTTTTGTAGTATTATTGGTATTGATGAATTATACAGAAATAGACCTAAATTCGGTGCTGCCTTAGTCTGTAGTTCTTTTTTTGCTATCACCTTTAATTATACGATTCAAAATAGTATTAGAACAGATGTTACTATTTTAGGTAGAAATTTATTTCCTGGTGCAACCGCCTTTCAAGTACTTGTATTTTTTGCATTATTTTTACTTATTTATTGTTTATTTAATGAGTTTTTATTAAGTACTCTATTAAGTGTATTTTTAATCATTGGTATATCAATAGCTAGCTATTTTAAGTTTCAATATAGGCAAGAGCCTATTTTGCCAAGTGATTTAAGTTGGTTGATGCATCCAGGTATTATGTTCGATTCGCTTGGGCCTCAATCGTATTTTTATGCGTTTTTAATAGTTTCAGTATTTTTGGGTTTGTACTTGTTTTGTAGAAAAATATTACTTTATGGGAGTGTATTGGAAAATTATTATCTAAGAGGAATTGTAATAATTTCTATCTTTTCATTCTTCATTGGTATTTATAGTGTTTTTAAACAGAGAAGAGATGGTAAGGTTGATGACAGTATACCTGTAATTGGTATTTTAAACAATCAACATGATATTTCTTGGTTTGGAAATACAACGAATGCTCAAATTAAATCATTATCATATGTTTGGTTTTCTCATTTAACATCAGAAGTTATGATAAAACCAAAAGACTATAGTAAAAGTTCTATTCAAAAAATTGAAGAAAAATATAAAAAAGTTGCGGGTGATATAAATCTAACCAGAAAAGAGAATATAAACGAACAAACAGTCATTTATGTATTAAGTGAAAGTTTTTCTGATCCTTCGCGTATTGAGGATGTGAAAGTATCATCTAATCCAATTCCTAAAATCCAAGAAATAAAAAAACGTACGACAAGTGGTTTAATGAAATCGGATGGCTATGGAGGTGGAACTGCTAATATGGAGTTTCAAACCTTAACTGGTTTACCTATGTATAACTTATCTCCTTCCATTTCTATATTATATACACAAGTTGCTCCAGTCATGAATTACTTTCCTTCAATAAGTAATTCTTTCAATTCTAATAATCGGATTGTCATACATATAGCTAGTCCTAGTAATTATTCGCGTAATATTATTTATGGAAACCTTGACTTTGCTAAATTTATTCATTATGGTAATAAAGGGAAAGAGGGTTACAATATTGGTGGGAATTATAGTGATGAGTCCACTTACCAATTAGTACTAAAAAATATGAATAAAGATAGTCAATTCTTTTCAGTAATGACGATGCAAAATCATACACCATGGAATGAACCTAATCCAATTGATATGAACGCATCTTATCCAGGATTTTCTGATAATGCAAATAAGCAATTATCTGCATACATCAGAATGTTATATCATACTGACAATGCCACCCAAGACTTCCTAGAAAAGTTAGCCAAAATTGATAAAAAGATAACAGTCGTCTTTTATGGTGATCATTTGCCTGGTTTGTATCCGGAATCTGCATTTAAAAATAATCCAGAAGGTCAGTACCAAACGGATTACTTTATTTGGAGTAATTTTGAGACTCCTAAATTAGACTATCCTTTAGTCAATTCAAGTGATTTCTCTGCTATGGTCTTTGAACAGACCAACTCTAAGGTCTCTCCATACTATGCTCTCTTGACGGAAGTGTTGAAGAAAGCAAGTGTTGACAAAAAAGCTTTGGAAGGAGAAGCGTTGGAAATCGCTGAGGATCTCAAAATGGTTGAGTATGATCTGATAAGTGGTAAAGGATACCTTTCCCAAGATTTCTTCGAGGTACCATCGGCGAAAAATTAATGGAAAGAGACCAGCTTTCATCAATCTGTCATTCAGTGATTTGATCACTAAAATTATTAAAAATAGAACAGGCTTTCCTGTTCTATTTTTGTTGATTTTATGCTAAACTAGTAGAAGGGGGTTCCGCATATGATTAAGATTTTTGGGAAAATCCGATACCATTGGCAGCCTGATTTATCCATGCTAATTACCTATTGGTCTTTATCGGTTATACCCGTCTTTATTGGACTAGCTCTGATGTATGAGAGTTCCAGTATCCCGACGGTGGTACTCTTTTCATTCTTTCTCTTTATGGCCTTGCTGGCTGTAGGAGTTCATCGCTATTTTACCATATACGATGATGGGTTTTTACGGATTATCACGGCAAATCCATTAACTCCTATAAAAGTTCCGATTTCATCGATTGAAAAAGTGGAAGTTACAAAGAATTCCATCAAGTTGATTTTCAACGATGGATCAAGAAGTCGGACCTTCTGTATGCGTAAGTGGCCCAAAAAATACTTTATCAATGCCTTAGCCTTAAATGATCATTTTAAGGGTGAGATTGAGTTGACAGATAACTTTATCCATGTGGACTATTATCAACTCTACTATGCAGATAATGAAAAAAGCTCTTAATCTTTGATAAGAGCTCGGGTTGGACAATTTTTAACCGCTTCTTGGATAGCAGCATCGGTAGGAAATTCCTTTTCCAATCGTTCATCCTCAGAGGCGAACTTAACGATGCCATTATCGTGATAGTCAAAAATGTCCGAATATGTTTGGCAAAGGCCACATGCGATACAACGTTCAGGTATTAATGTTATTTTCATATCTATATTGTAATGATTTTAACAGGAAAACACAAGGAGGAAGTTATGCCGAAAGAGCCATGGGAAGAAGAGATTTATGATGATGGAGAAGAAACATTGAAACGAACAAACAAATTGAATGGAATAAAAGCTGATCGCTTGTTAACCATCTTGGCGATTATTTTCTTTATAATTATTGTAGCGATGGTCTGCTTCTTAGTTTACCTTTCTACAGGTGGAAGCGATAAGAAGAAACAAATGAGCGGTTTCTACAATGGTGAAACAACAGTCGTTTCATCTAGTAGTGCAGCTCCTGTAGCAAAAAGTTCAGAAGCTTCAAGTGATGATGAGTCAGGAGAAGAGACTATCACAGTTCTTGCTGGTGAAGGAGAGGCAGCGATTGCGGCACGTGCTGGAATTTCGATCGCCCAATTGGAGCAATTGAATCCATCTCACATGTCTACTGGTTCCTGGTATGCGAATCCAGGTGATGTGGTCAAAATTCGATAAAGGATAGACTATGAAACAAATTCAAATCGCAATTGATGGTCCTGCATCCAGTGGGAAATCAACTGTTGCTAAGATTATTGCTAAAAATTTAGGCTACACTTATCTCGATACAGGTGCCATGTATCGTGCAGCGACCTATTTAGCTCTTCGTCATGATCTGACTGAAGCAGATGTTGACCAGTTGGTTGATTTGCTGAACCAATATCCTGTGAGTTTTGGTCGGTCTGAAGACGGGCAGCAATTAGTCTTCGTGGCTGATGTCGATGTGACCCATCCAATTCGTGACAATGAAGTGACCAATAATGTTTCTTGGGTATCTGCCTTAGCTCCAGTCCGTGAGCGCTTGGTAGCTCAGCAACAACAGATTGCTGCTCAAGGTGGTATCGTTATGGACGGTCGTGATATTGGGACGGTTGTCTTACCAAATGCAGAATTGAAGATTTTCCTAGTGGCTTCTGTAGAAGAACGTGCAGAGCGTCGCTATAAGGAAAATTTGAGCAAGGGTATTGAAACAGATTTAGAAGTATTGAAAAAAGAAATTGCAGAGCGGGACTACAAAGACAGTCACCGAGAGGTTTCGCCTTTAAAACCAGCAGCAGATGCCATTAATTTTGATACGACTGGTGTCGAGATTGATCAAGTGGTTGCATTTATTGAAGAAAAAGCAAAAAAAATCCTTGACAATCCATCATAAACTTGATATCATATAAAAGTTGAGAAAAGCAGAAGTGAGAACTTCTCGCCTTGCGACTAACGTTGTCTGGCCCCTACGGATCAAGTTTCAGAAATGAAATATAATCATGTAGTGCGGGTTTGCGTTAGCAAGTCCGCTCTTGTTTTTCTCTAAAATAAAAAAAGAGGTGAAAACCATAGCAAAGCAAGACTTATTCATCAATGATGAAATTCGTGTACGTGAAGTTCGCTTAATCGGTCTTGAGGGCGAACAATTGGGTATCAAACCACTTGGTGAAGCGCAAGCACTTGCGGACGACGCTAATGTGGACTTGGTTCTCATTCAACCTCAAGCTAAACCTCCTGTTGCGAAAATTATGGACTACGGTAAGTTCAAATTTGAGTACCAGAAGAAACAAAAAGAACAACGCAAGAAACAAAGCGTTGTGACCGTGAAAGAAGTTCGTTTGAGCCCAGTTATTGACAAGGGTGATTTCGATACAAAACTTCGCAATGCTCGCAAGTTCCTTGAAAAAGGGAACAAAGTGAAGGTTTCCATTCGCTTTAAGGGTCGTATGATCACCCATAAAGAGATTGGGGCAAAAGTTTTAGCCGACTTCGCTGAAGCAACTCAAGATATTGCTATCATCGAACAACGTGCTAAAATGGATGGTCGTCAAATGTTCATGCAGTTGGCACCAGCAACTGACAAGAAATAATCTGTCAGAAAGTTAAAAAAAGGAGAAAATATCATGCCAAAACAAAAAACACACCGCGCATCAGCTAAACGTTTCAAACGTACAGGTTCTGGTGGACTTAAACGTTTCCGTGCTTACACTTCTCACCGTTTCCACGGAAAAACTAAGAAACAACGTCGTCATCTTCGTAAAGCATCTATGGTGCATTCAGGAGATTTCAAACGTATCAAAGCAATGCTTACTCGCTTGAAATAATCGCGTATTTGTAAGTAAAGAATTCTAGGAAATATTGGAGGAAATATAAATGGCACGTGTTAAAGGTGGCGTTGTATCACGCAAACGTCGTAAACGTATTCTTAAATTAGCTAAAGGTTACTATGGAGCTAAACACATCTTGTTCCGTACCGCAAAAGAACAAGTAATGAACTCTTACTACTATGCATACCGTGACCGTCGTCAAAAGAAACGTGACTTCCGCAAATTGTGGATCACACGTATCAATGCGGCAGCTCGTATGAACGGACTTTCATACTCACAATTGATGCATGGTTTGAAATTGGCTGAGATCGAAGTTAACCGTAAAATGCTTGCTGACTTGGCTGTTAACGATGCAGCGGCTTTCACAGCTCTTGCAGATGCAGCTAAAGCAAAACTTGGTAAATAATTAATAAAGAGATCCATTTGGGTCTCTTTTTTTGGATGAAGGAATCGGCTGTGACAGTGTCATCTTTTTTTCTTGCTGATTTCGTGCTATAATGAAAAAAATTTAGAATGTTCATGAAGGAGGACAAGACTGTGGGACATAAACGATTAGCTTGGGATGAGTATTTTGCGGCACAGGCTTTGTTAATATCGAATCGGGCAACCTGTAAGCGGGCCAAGGTGGGTGCTGTATTGGTCAAGGATCATAAGGTGGTTGCGACGGGTTACAATGGCTCTGTCTCTGGTACGGAGCATTGCTTGGATCATGACTGCCTCATGGTGGAGGGACACTGTGTTCGGACCCTCCATGCAGAGGTCAATGCCATTTTACAGGGAGCGGAACGGGGGATTCCCAAAGGTTTCACAGCCTATGTAACCCATTTCCCCTGCCTCAACTGTACCAAGCAGCTACTTCAAGTTGGTTGCAAGCGGGTTGTTTATATCCATCAATACCGCATCGATGAGTATGCCGAGTATCTCTACCGTGAAAAAGAAGTAGAGCTAGTCCATCTTCCATTGGAAGTGGTCAAAGAAGCTATTGCAGAGGCAGACTTTATTTAAGAATAGCTTGTTGTCTCACTAGCTACAATTAAAATGAAAGCTCGTTTTTGAGTTCACGCTTCACTGATTCGTCTAGAGGGAGGAGATTGTGATGAACCGTAAAATTTGCTACCCAATTCTCTTACTAGTCCAGGTTCTTGGAGCTCTTTTTCAAGTATTTATGCTCTTATCCGGAGAGCCTGGAAATGGAGAGAATCCCTCTATCATCTGGTTGTCAATCCTTCAGATTCTTTTATGGCTACTTATTCAAGTCTTTCTCACAGTAAAAATCTGGAAAGACCAGGGGAAGCAGGAAGGGCTTCTTCTATATGCTCTCTTCCTAGTTTTCAGCATCTTTTGGCCACAAGAGGTTCCTATTGCTTTGTTTGGTACTGAGGTGGTGATGAGACTTTCTCAACTTCCAACCTTAGCGATTGTCTTAATCATGATTAATAAGGTGGAGTGGCCTCGTCTTCGTTCTTTGGTTGGTCAGGAAGGAACCTGGTATCCAATCGTTCCGTTGGTTTCCTTGGGGATCAGTATCTTACAATTGGTAGATCGGATTCCTGTTGTCCTACGCTTGTGGAATATATTGGATCATTCAAAATCTGACTTTTACTGGAGATTATTTGAAGGTGTGGACCAAGAAGTTCTGCTTGTCATCTTGTTGTCCAGTTTCCTCATCATTAAGAATCAGAAGGTCCTATTTGTGCTCAGTTGCCTTTATGCTTGTTACTATCTTCCTTCTGTCTTGATAGATCTCCTCGTTTTAAAGACGACTTCACCCATTCCTTTTTACCATTCTGTCATTTCCGTTTACCTGATTTATAAACAGAAGGAAAGTTTGCAGAAGCTCTTTGGGGTTCGGTCAAGCGCCCTTTCGGACCAAGAAGGTGTTGCAAGTGGAGATGAAGAAGAGGCAGCTGAGCGGTTAGAAAGTCAAAGAGGTTCGGATGAAGTGAGCTCCGGAAATAAGGAATCATCTTCCTTATTATCCGATTTACTTTCTTACCCAAAACGATATGGCTATCCTAATGTATTCGTCTTGATGAAAGAAAAATTAGTCATCGCTCCTCTTGTTATGTTATTTGGGAACCAATCGAGTGATAGAAGTGAAAGAGTAGTAACAAAGGGCTTAGTGGCTTGGCAGAAAAGGCCTACAGTGGATGTGACAGTTGAGCAAGACAACAATAGCCAGCAGTCACTTGAGACATCTAGAGAGCCCCTTAACAGGAACTTAAGCAAGGAAGAAAATGCATCGTCTCCTTATTCCTATCTCTTTGCTCTTCCAAAATGGCTCGGTCTTACTTATTATGGCTTGGGCTTCGTCGGACTCATCTTGACCGGCCCTTTTGCCTTAATGATTTTTTATGCAACGAGTATCCATTTGATCCTATTCACCATCGGCTTTGTCTCAACTCAGTTCGCTTTGGCGATAGATTCTCGACTACTTTGGGCATCAGCATGTATTTTCTACGGTCTATCAGCTGTTTATGGCTTGCTGTTGCCACTACAGGTCCTCTCTGTCTGTTTAGCCATCGATGTCCTACTAGGTACTTTCTTTTGGGTGAAACGACCAAAGGGTACTAAGAAAAACAGTTTTTGACAAGAAAAAAGGCTCTATCATTGCGATAGAGTCTTTATTTGTTATTTCACTTCGCCACCTTCAACAACGAGGTCATCCGCTTTTGCAGCATCGCCGTAGGTTGGGTGAAGAGTTTTTTCATAAGCTTTGTGGAAGAAGTTTTCTTTTCCAAGCTTTTGAATGTCATCGTTAATGAAATCGAGGAGTTCTTTGTTTCCTTTTTGAACCGCTGGTGCGATAGTATCTGAATCACCAAGTGAAGTAATTCCAACTTCGTATCCTTTGTTTTCAAGGGCCCAAGCAAGAACTTCTGTGTTGTCTGTTGAGAAAGCATCGCCACGTCCATCTAGGAGAGCTTGATAGGCATCGCTGTATTGGTCATATTTTTGAAGTTTTACTTCTGGATGGTTCTTTTCGAAGTAGGTTTCAGCAGTAGTTCCCTTGGTTACGATCAAGGTTTTTCCTTCCAATTGTTTCACATCTGTGATGACCTTATCTTTAGGAGATACCACACCGAGTGAAACCTTCATGTAAGGAAGGGCAAAGTCTACTTGTTTCTTCCGCTCATCAGTAACGGTAAAGTTGGCTAATGTGATATCCACTTTATTGGAGATCAAGTATTCCGCACGGTTAGCTGCATCCACTGATACATATTTCGGTTTGACACCAAGGTCTTTAGCTAATTGGTTTCCTAGTTCGATATCGTAACCTTGGTAGGATCCATCATTATCAACATAACCAAAAGGTTTTTTGTCTCCAAAGACTGCGATACGAAGCTCGCCACTTTTCTTGATTTCTTCAATGGTACGTGCTTTAGAGCCGGTAGAAGAAGATGATGACTTGCTAGAGCCACATGCAGTGATAAAGAGCAAAGCGAGAGCGAAGGTAAAAAGAACTAAAATTGGTTTAATGAATTTCATAAAAATCTCCTTTATAGATATGAGCCAAATTGGCTAAAGTCAAATACATTTAAAAATTCTTGTGCTCGTTGGGTTTGTGGGTTGGTAAAGAAGGAGTGAGCACTTCCTTCTTCGGCAATTTTGCCCTGATCCAAGAAAATGATCCGATCGGCAATGGCTTGTGCGAACTGTAACTCGTGGGTCACCAGAATCATGGTCCGTCCTTCTTGGGCCAGGTCGTTGATGAGTTCTAGGACTTCCCGGACCATCTCAGGGTCTAGAGAGGCTGTCACTTCATCGAAGAGGATAATTTCTGGATGCATGAGGAGGGAACGGACGATGGCTACCCGTTGCTTCTGTCCACCAGACAATTGCCTTGCGTAGCTATGTTTCTTCTCCAAGAGACCGACCCGTTCTAGTAACTCTTCTGCTTCCTTGATGACTTCCTCTTTAGCTCGTCCTTGAGCTTTTGTAGGACCAAGAATCAAGTTTTGGAGAACGTCTAAATGGGGGAAGAGTTCATAACTTTGGAAGACCATCCCAATCTTTTGGCGGACCAGATGGAAGTCTTTTTGGTTTTTGGTTATGGATTGACCATCCAAGAGGATATCGCCAGCTTGGATAGTTTCTAAGCCATTGATACAACGAAGGAGGGTACTTTTACCACAACCAGAAGGCCCCAAGACCACCACGACCTCCCCTTTTTGAACCTTGAGCGAAAGGCCTTGGAGGATAGGAGTGTCTCCAAAGGATTTTTTTAGGTCCTTGATTTCTAAAATGGTTTCAGACATATTAATTCCTCCAGTGGTTTTCTAACTGTCCTGCTAATTTGGAAATAGGGAAGCAAACGATAAAGTATAAGACTAAAATGGTTCCATAAATCCAAAAAGAAGCGGTTGGGATGGTCAGGCGGTTGCTATCGATGATTTGTTGGCCGACCTTGGTAACTTCTACAACCCCGATGAGGACCACTAAAGAGGTTGTCTTAATCATACGGGTAATCAGGTTAATAGCTTGTGGAAGCAATCGTCTGAGAACCTGTGGGATGATAATGTAGTGGTATAGTTGAACCTTGCTTAATCCTAAGGCTTGTCCACTTTCAAACTGGTGTTTTGGAAGAGAAGTGATGGCCCCTCGAACCAAATCCCCCATCTCAGCTGTTCCCCAAAGGGTAAAGACGATAATGGCTGAACTTTCACCAGAAATGTTTATGTTGAAATTTCGGGCAAAACCGAAGTATACGATAAAGAGCAAGACCAACTGGGGCATGATCCGAATGAATTCCAGATAAAAGCGAGTGAGCAGACGAATGACTTTTGAATGAGAAGTCATCACGATTCCGAGTAAAGTTCCAAGGATCATAGATAGGAAGACAGAGATAATGGAAATCCCAATGGTCACGCCCAAGCCTTGGAGTATCCGAAGGAGATTATTTCCCTGAAAGAGTACTTGGATTCCCGAATCCTGCATGGCGTAATCTCCTTTCTATCCAACTAAAGAGAAGTGAAATCGGTAGTAAGAGAAGTAGATAAGCAATGACCAACATGGTCAGGGCGATGTCTGTCTCGTAATAGAGCCCGATCAAATCTTTTGCTACATACATGAGGTCAGCTAAAGCGACAACAGAGAATACAGAGGTCTCTTTAATCAGGAAAATGACATTGGCACTAAAGGAAGGCAGAGCCACTGCGGTCGCTTGTGGTAGGATCACATAGCGAAAGACCTGTCTGGGTGTTAACCCAATGGAGAGACCGATTTCATGCTGAGTTTGACTGACAGCTTCTAGACCGCTTCGGAAGGACTCAGCCATATAGGAACCCCCTAAAAAGATGAGACCAATCGTTGCACAGACTTCTGAAGAAAGGACGATTCCTATCCTTGGCAATCCAAAGTAGAGGAAGAAGAGCTGAATCAAGAGCGGTGTATTTCGAGAAAGTTCGATGTAACAGCCAGCTAGTTGACTTAAAATCGGTAGATGATAATGTCGGATGATACTGACAATCAGTCCTAAAAGAAATGAACCTAAAATTCCCCATACAGCAATGTGTAAGGTCAAGAAAAAGGCCTGCTGGTAGAGTGGAAAATATTGTTCAACAATTGACCAATCCAAAAATGATTTCCTCCTCTCTAATGAGCAAGGAAAAAAGAAATGCTACCTTACTGATTAGAAAATAATACAGTCATTGTAACACGAAACAAATCATTTGAATAATATGGATAATTTATCAAGCTGATAGATAAAATTTATCACTTATCATAGCCGATGAAATGAATTATCAAATGCGGTATAATAGGAGTAAGAAACGCCAAATAACTTAAGCTTGTAAAAGAGGAGGGATAAAGATGACAGATCAAGATCCAAAGTATGAATCAAACCAAGGGCATCAAGGTCTGCCTGAGGGGGCTGTTCAGCCACCAATGGCGACGCCAGTTCCAGAAAATGCTATTCAGCCATCAACGATGGGGCCAAATCCAGAAAATCCAGCTCAGTGGCCAATGATAGAGCAAGGTTCAGAAAAACCTGTTCCTAATACAGGGCTTCTAACTTTTGTATTTTTCCTAAACATCGGCTATCTTGGACTGTTTATAGGCAGTGCTCTGATGGTAGGAGGATGGGCAATTGCCTTCCTATTCTTTTTGGGATTACATCTGATTTCTTATATTATTGCCACAGTCCTGCTTGGCATTGGAAGGATATTCGCCAGTAAGGAGATTCTATTTGTCTCTGTAGCTTTCTTTTTCATCTCCATGTTTTTGGCTGGTGATCCGGATTGGTTCCTATTTCGAATTCCATCTATCATTTCCACTATTCTTGTCTTAATAGGCACTTTGCTATTGTAAGGATTAGAGTTGGATAGCAGTTAAGTTCAAAAGATATAGTTTCAAACTATATCTTTTTCTTTTAATAAAAAAAGGAATACTTGTGCAAAATCGTGTTATAATAGTTAGGTTATATGGTCCCGATAAGGTGGTAGAAAGCATCTACCAGTTCTTTGTAACTCTATAACGATTATTTTTTAAGGGGGGACATTTTTATGTCAGAACGTAAATTATTCACGTCTGAATCGGTATCTGAGGGGCATCCAGATAAGATTGCAGACCAAATTTCAGATGCTATTTTAGATGCTATTTTAGAGCAAGATCCAGAAGCACACGTTGCTGCTGAAACAGCTGTTTATACTGGTTCAGTGCATGTCTTCGGTGAGATTTCAACGACTGCTTATGTGGATATTAACCGTGTGGTTCGTGATACGATTGCAGAGATTGGGTACACCAATACAGAATATGGATTCTCTGCTGAGACGGTAGGAGTACACCCATCTTTGGTGGAACAATCTCCTGATATTGCCCAAGGGGTTAATGAAGCCTTGGAAGTTCGTGGGAATGCAGATCAAGATCCACTTGATTTGATCGGAGCAGGAGACCAAGGTCTCATGTTTGGTTTTGCAGTGGATGAAACAGAAGAACTCATGCCATTACCTATCTCACTCAGCCACAAGTTGGTTCGTCGTTTGGCAGAGCTTCGTAAGTCTGGTGAGATTAGCTATCTTCGTCCAGATGCTAAATCTCAAGTTACTGTTGAATATGATGAAAATGACCGACCAGTGCGCGTGGATACAGTCGTTATTTCAACTCAACACGATCCAGAAGTGAGCAATGAACAAATCCACCAAGATGTGATTAACAAGGTCATCAAGGAAGTGATTCCAGCTTCTTATCTGGATGATGAAACAAAATTCTTCATCAATCCAACTGGTCGTTTCGTTATCGGAGGACCTCAAGGAGACTCAGGTTTGACGGGTCGGAAGATCATCGTGGATACTTATGGTGGGTACTCACGTCACGGTGGTGGTGCCTTCTCTGGTAAGGACGCAACTAAGGTGGACCGTTCAGCTTCTTATGCAGCTCGCTATATCGCTAAAAACATTGTTGCTGCAGGTCTTGCTAAGAAAGCAGAAGTGCAATTGGCTTATGCGATTGGGGTGGCTCACCCTGTGTCTGTTCGTATCGATACTTTCGGTACAGGAACAGTTGCTGAAAGCAAATTAGAAGCAGCAGCGCGTCAAATCTTTGACCTTCGTCCTGCAGGGATTATTCAAATGTTGGATCTCAAACGTCCAATCTACCGTCAAACAGCGGCTTATGGACATATGGGACGGACGGATATCGATCTACCATGGGAACGTTTGGACAAGGTAGAAGCCTTGAAAGAAGCAGTTAACTAAGGATATAGAAAGGAGGCTGGGACAAAAGTCCTAGCCTCTCAATTATCTTTGGATTGTCGAGCAAGACGCAGTGGTTAAGTGGGCTCTACTACGCTGATTTCATCAGCTTTTACAACCCTACTCAACTGTGCGGAGGTGGGACGGCGAAATCGAATTCTAACGAATTACCGATTTCTGTCCCACTCTCTTTTTATGAAATTAATCTACAAATGTAAACAAAATGATTGACAAACAAAATGGAAGGTGTATAATGTAACTACAAATGTAAATTAATTGTTCTTGATGAGAGCTAGAAAGGTAAAAGAATGGCAAAGATTTCAAGTGCGGAATGGGAAGTCATGAGAGTTCTCTGGACTAAGGGGGAAGCGACTTCTACAGAAATAACCAAGATTCTCTCCACCAAGCAGGACTGGTCAGCTTCGACGGTGAAAACCCTCTTAGGACGATTGGCTGATAAAGGCTATTTGACAAGTCGAAGAGAAGGTCGAACCTATTTGTATCAGGCCATCCTCAATGAAGAAGAGACAAATTTTACAGCTGTCAATGAAGTTTTTAGTAAGATCTGCTTGACCAAGCATGGTCACATATTGGAGCGATTAATCCAGCAAACCCCTATGACCGAGGAGCAAATGAAGGGGTTGCAAGACCTCCTGGCTTCGAAAGTGAGGGTGGAGCGGGTTCAATGTGATTGCCAACCTGGCCAGTGTCACTGTGCCAGTCATGTGGAGGAAGAGATATGAAAGAAGAAACTTTTGTCATCAATGGGATGACCTGTGCATCCTGTGTGATCAATGTGGAGAAAGCTGTTAACCATCTTGAGGGTGTTGAAAAAGCGACAGTGAACCTAACCACTGAAAAAATGACGGTTGAATATCAGGGGGAACCTTTGAGTCCAGAGGCTATTTCAAAAGCAGTAGCGAACGCCGGTTATGAGGCAGTAGTATACAATCCAGATACAGCTAAGAGCCAAGAAGAGCGAGAAGGTGACAAGCTACAATTGATCCGAAAACGCCTCTTTTGGTCTTCCATCTTCACCCTGCCTCTCTTTTATCTAGCAATGGGCCCCATGATTGGCCTACCAGCACCTGCATTTGTTTCACCTGGTCGAGCACCTGTGGCTTATACTCTTGTTCTTTTGTTCTTGCCCATTCCCGTGATGATCTTTGGACGAGCCTTTTATCGAAATGGCTTCCGAACCCTTCTAAAAGGCCATCCCAATATGGATGCTTTGGTAGCTCTAGCGACTAGTGCAGCCTTTCTTTATAGCCTTTATGGGACTTATCACATATTGCTTGGTCACCACCATCACGTGCACCAGCTTTATTTTGAATCTGTAGCCGTGATCCTGACCCTAATTACTCTGGGTAAATATTTTGAAATGCTATCAAAAGGGCGTACTTCTCAAGCCATTAAAAAGCTCATGCATCTGGCGGCTAAAGAGGCAACGGTCCTACGTGATGGAAAGGAAGTGAAACTACCTGTAGAAGACTTGGTCATTGGAGATCAGATCCTGGTCAAACCAGGTGAAAAAATAGCCGTTGATGGTCAAGTGGTTTCCGGACAATCAGCCATTGATGAAAGCATGCTGACGGGTGAATCTATCCCCATCCAAAAAACTGAAGGCAGTCCAGTTTACGCAGGTTCCATTAATGGACAAGGTAGTTTGGTTTATCGGGCTGAGAAAGTTGGTCGGGATACCTTACTAGCACAAATCATTCAGCTGGTGGAAGATGCCCAACAAACCAAAGCACCGATTGCCAAGATTGCGGATCAAGTGGCAGGGGTCTTTGTCCCAGTAGTCATGGGGATTGCCCTCTTATCAGGTCTCTTTTGGTACTTCATCATGGGTGAGACCTTCACCTTTGCTATGACGGTAACAATTAGTGTCTTGGTCATTGCCTGTCCATGTGCTCTAGGCTTGGCGACTCCGACAGCCATCATGGTGGGGACAGGATTAGGGGCAGAGCATGGGATCCTCTATAAGAGAGGGGATGTCCTTGAGTTAGCTCACCAAGCGCAAGTCTTGGTCTTCGATAAAACGGGGACCATCACTCAAGGTAAACCTCAGCTGTCTTCTTCTTATACCTATGGTCAGAAGAACCATGCCTTACAACTCCTAGCTTCTCTGGAAGCCAAGTCCGAGCATCCATTGGGACAAGCTATTTTGGATGCTGCGAAAGAAGAGCATATAGACTTATTAGAGATGAAAAACTTCTCTAGTCTAACAGGAAGGGGCCTCACTGCTAACTATGGTGGGAAGGTTTATCTGGCTGGGAATCAAACGCTCATGGATGAGGAAGGAATCGATATTCATCTTGCCAAGGCTGACTTGGAGGACTTAACTCAGGATGGACAAACCCCGATTTTCTTAGCTGAAGATGGACAACTCTTGGCCCTATTTGGGGTAGCAGACCGGATTAAGGAAGATAGTTTAGAAATGGTTGCTAGCCTAGAAAAAATGGGCAAGGAGGTCATCATGCTGACTGGGGATAATGAACGGACTGCTCGAGCGATTGCCAAGAAGGCTGGAATCCAGCAGATCATCAGTCAAGTGCTTCCTCAAGAAAAATCACGGGCGATCCAAGATTTGCAAGCAGAAGGCAAGTCTGTGATCATGGTGGGAGATGGAATCAACGATGCACCAGCTCTTGCAACTGCGGATATCGGGATTGCCATGGGATCTGGGACAGATATCGCCATGGAAAGTGCCGATATCGTCGTCATGAAACCGCAATTGATGGATGTCGTCCGGGCTTTGGAAATTAGTCGTTACACGATTAAGACCATCAAGGAAAACTTGTTCTGGGCCTTTATCTACAATGTTTTAGCCATTCCGGTGGCGATGGGCCTTCTCTATCTCTTTGGTGGCCCGCTCTTAAACCCGATGTTAGCAGGTCTAGCCATGAGTTTTAGTTCAGTATCGGTTGTACTGAATGCTCTAAGATTAAAGAGAAAAAAATTGTAAGAACTAGGAGAAAAATTGCCTCCTCGAGTAAAAGAAGGGAAAATAATTATGTCAAAAACATACGAAATTAGTGGAATGAAATGCCAAGGTTGTGCCAATGCTGTCACTGAAAAATTATCCGCAGTAAAAGGTGTGGAAGAAGTAAGAGTCGATATAGAAAAAAATCAAGTAACCATTGAGGGGAAATCTTGGAAATGGTCCTTGAGCCGAGCTCTAAAAGGCAGTAAATACGAACTAGGAAATGAAGTGAAATAAACTCAGGAAAGGCGGTCCGAAAAGGGCTGCCTTTTTTAAAAAACAACAATAGAACACATAAATAAATTAGTCTTGCAAGCAAAAATATAAAAAAATAGTAAAACATATAGTTGAGGTTTTCTAAGGATTGGATTGACCGATCAAAAGATAAGAAGTAGTGGAAAATGAAGCGTTTTTATGATATAATAGATGCGGTAATTTTTTACCGAATGATTGAAAGAGCTTATACAAATTTACATGAAAAAAATTATAATTAATGGTGGTCGCCCTTTAAAAGGTGAGGTGACCATTAGTGGTGCAAAAAATAGCGTGGTGGCCCTTATTCCAGCGACTATTTTAGCAGACGAAATTGTGACCCTTGATGGTGTTCCAGATATTTCAGATGTGGCTAGCTTGATTGACATTATGACCCTCATGGGGGCAAAGGTGGAGCGAGATGGGGAGACTCTTATTATCGATCCACGTGGTGTACAAGATATGCCAATGCCATTTGGTAAGATCAATAGTCTTCGCGCTTCTTACTATTTCTACGGAAGTCTTTTGGGACGTTATAGCCAGGCAACTGTCGGTCTACCAGGTGGATGTGACCTAGGTCCTCGTCCCATTGATCTGCATTTGAAAGCCTTTGAGGCGATGGGTGCTAAGATGACCATGGATGGTTCGAGTATGAACCTTTCCACAAATGGGAAGCGTCTTCGTGGTGCAGCTATCTATATGGATACGGTTAGCGTTGGAGCAACTATTAATACCATTCTGGCTGCTGTTAAAGCGGAAGGTCGTACCGTTATTGAAAACGCTGCTCGTGAACCTGAGATCATTGACGTCGTGACCCTTCTCAATAATATGGGAGCACACATTCGTGGTGCGGGTACAGATATCATTACCATTGAAGGAGTGGACTATCTCCACGGGACGCGTCACCAAGTGATCCCCGATCGCATCGAAGCAGGGACTTATATCGCCCTTGCTGCAGCTGTTGGAGAAGGGATTCAAATCAACAATGTCCTCTACGAACACCTAGAAAGCTTTATCGCTAAGTTGGAAGAAATGGGCGTTCGTATGACGATTTCTGAGGATAGTGTGTTTGTTGAAAAGCAAGATAATCTGAAAGCTGTTCACATTAAAACCTCTCCTTACCCAGGATTTGCAACGGATTTGCAACAACCCTTGACTCCATTGCTCTTGACAGCTAATGGAAAGGGAAGCATCGTAGATACTATTTATCAAAAGCGGGTCAACCATGTGACTGAACTGATGCGCATGGGAGCGACCATTGAAACAGTTGGTGATCACATTGTTTACCAAGGACCAAATCAATTAACAGGTGCTCCAGTTAAGGCGACAGACCTGCGTGCAGGCGCTGCCTTGGTGATTGCTGGTTTGATGGCTCAGGGTAGAACGGAGATTACCAATATTGAGTTTATCCTTCGCGGCTATTCGCATATTATTGAAAAATTGCAACAATTGGGAGCTGACATCGAGCTGATTGATGAAGCATAACGAACGATTTTTATGAACATTTGGACGCAACTAGCAGCATTTTCATGTTTTGAAACAGAGCGCCTCTTCTTGAGGCCCTTTCTATATAGTGATGCCGCTGACTTTTATACCATATCCTCCAATCCAGAGAATTTGCCTTTTATTTTCCCAGCACAAACGTCCCTAGAGGAATGCCAGTATGTCTTGGCGAATTATTTTCTAAAGAATCCTTTAGGAATATGGGCGATTTGTGACAAGGGAACAGACCGTGTGATTGGATCGATTAAGTTTGAAAAATTGGATGAAATTAAGAAAGAAGCTGAACTTGGTTATTTCTTACACAAGGACTATTGGGGTCAAGGCCTCATGACAGAGGTTGTCAAAGAAATTACCTTCTTGTCCTTTCAGGAATTTCATCTCAAGCAAGTCCGAATCATTACCCATGTTGAAAATATTGCCAGTCAACAGGTGGCTTTACATGCCGGTTATAGTTTGAAACGGCAATTCAAGGGGAGTGACCGCTATACCCGAAAGATGCGGGATTATTACGAGTTCTGCATAGATAGAGGAGATCTCAATGAGTAAACACCAAGCGATCTTAGATTATTTGGAGAAACTACCAATTGGCAAACGTGTCAGTGTGAGAAGTATCTCGAACTATTTGCAGGTGAGTGATGGGACTGCCTATCGGGCCATTAAAGAAGCTGAAAATCGTGGAATTGTTGAAACGAGACCTCGTAGTGGGACTGTTCGTGTCAAGTCCAAAAAGGCTGTCCTAGAACATCTGACTTTCCGAGAGATTGTAGAGATTACCGGTTCAGAAGTCTTGGCAGGAAAAGAAGGGCTGGAACGAGAGTTCAACAAGTTTTATATCGGGGCCATGACAGAAGAGCATATTTTAGATTATGTCTCTGAAGGTGGACTCCTCATTGTGGGAGACCGGACCAATATCCAACGTCTGGCCCTCCAACACGACAATGCTGTTCTTGTAACTGGTGGTTTTGACGTCGATCCTTCTATTTTGGAACTGGGTCGCAGTGGTCAAACTCCTATCTTACGTACCAAGCATGATACCTATACCGTGGCGACCATGATCAACCGTGCTCTCGCCAACATGCAAATTAAAACGGATATTTTAACGGTCGAACAAGTCTATTCGCCTATGCATGAATATGGTTTTTTACGGGAAACAGATACCGTACGAGATTATTTAGATTTGGTAAGAAAGAGTCGGTTTAGTCGTTTTCCTGTCGTCAATCAACACCAGATGGTTGTTGGGGTAGTGACCATGCGAGATGCCGGAGACAAGACACCCCAGACAACTCTGGACAAGGTCATGTCCCGTAGCGTCTTTACGACAAACCTATCCTCTAGTATCGCCAATGTCAGTCAACGCATGATTGCAGAAGATTTTGAGATGATCCCTGTTATTCGCAGCAATCAGACCCTATTAGGGGTTATTACTCGTCGTGCTGTCATGGACCGGATGAGCAAGGAGCAATTGTCGGGCTTGCCAACCTTCAGTGAACAAATCAGTCAAAAAGTAGTTCTGCAAGCCAATCATTTTGAATTGACGGTTGAACCGAGTATGTTAGAAAAGAGTGGTGTTCTCTCGAATGGCGTTCTCACTGAAGTTCTAACAACAGTCACTCGCCAGCTCATGATGAATTCTGGGAAAAATTTAATCATCGAACAGCTCTTGGTCTATTACCTCCAAGCTGTTCAAGTGGACGATACCTTGCGGATTGAAACGCGTATTGTCCGACAGACTAGACGATCGGCTATTATAGATTTTGATTTGTATTTGAATTTACAGTTAGTTACGAAGGCCACCGTCACTTTGAAAATTAATTAGAATGGAAGTAGGAAATAGATGATTACATTGAAATCACAGCGTGAAATCGAAGCCATGGACCGTGCAGGAGACTTTCTTGCTAGTATCCATATTGGCCTTCGGGATTTGATCAAACCAGGTCTCGATTTGTGGGAAGTAGAAGAGTATGTTCGACGTCGCTGTAAAGAAGCCAATGTCTTGCCCCTTCAGATTGGTGTAGAAGGAAGCTTGATGGACTATCCCTATGCGACATGTTGTGGGATCAATGATGAAGTGGCTCACGCCTTTCCTCGCCACTATGTCTTAAAAGATGGTGACCTCTTAAAGGTGGATATGGTCTTATCAGAGCCCTTAGATAAGTCTGTTATTGATGTCTCAAAATTAGACTTTGATAATGTTGCACAGGTGAAAAAGTATACAGAAAACTACTCTGGTGGTTTGGCTGATTCTTGTTGGGCCTATGCAGTTGGTAATGTTTCCCAAGAGGTCAAAGATCTCATGGATGTCACCAAAGAATGCCTCTATAAGGGGATTGAACAAGCGGTTGTCGGAAATCGTCTGGGTGATATTGGAGCAGCGATTCAAGAATATGCTGAAAGCAAAGGCTATGGTGTAGTACGTGATTTGGTCGGTCACGGCGTAGGACCAACCATGCATGAAGAACCAATGGTACCTCACTACGGACGTGCAGGACGTGGCTTGCGCTTACGTGAAGGGATGGTCTTGACTATTGAACCGATGATTAATACCGGAACTTGGGAGATCGATACAGATATGAAGACAGGTTGGGCCCACAAAACCCTTGACGGTGGACTTTCTTGTCAGTACGAACATCAGTTTGTTATTACAAAAGATGGACCGGTTATTTTGACCAGTCAAGGCGAAGAAGGAACCTATTAAAACAAGTAGAGAGGAAAGAATGGAGCTGAAGATAAATAACGGTTTCGCTCTTTTCTCTTTTTATGACTTTGTTTAGGGGAGGATAGATATGAAAAAGTTTCTAAAATGGCTAGGCCAACGACCGTTTATTAAGGGGTTCTTGCGCTTTTATATGGCCTCTGAATCGGACATCACAAGTATAGCAGTGGCCTATTATTTATTGATTTCCATTCTCCCTTTATTGTTGATTGCAGCCAATATCCTTCCTTACTTCCAGATTCGTCCGACTCAGATTTTGCTGACCTTGCGTGAAGTATTACCCGCCTCCATGTACCGCATTGTCTTGCAAGTTATTTCATCGGTGCTTACTAAGCCGTCTACTGGTTTGCTGAGTTTCTCCATCATTTCGGCTTTATGGGTCTCCTCACAGTGTATCGCTTACCTGCAGAGAGCTTTCAATAAAAGTTATGGAGTGGAGAAGGAGAGGGGGATTATCTGGGCGAGAATCTTCAGTATTTTGATTAGTTTTGCTCTGCAAGGTCTGTTCGGTCTATCTTTGGTTCTTACCATGTTTGGCCGGATGATTATTCGTTCTGTCTATGAGATTTTTAAGTTTGATGAAAGTATCTACCTTCGCCTCTTAAATATTTCAGGACCTTCGGTTTACTTCCTGCTCTTTTTAACCTTGCTCTTGCTCTATTACACTCTTCCCAATATCAAAATTCCTAAGTTTCGCTATGTCTTTCCGGGAGCCATCTTTGTGACAGCAGTCCTTTATTTGACCTTGAATATTTTCTGGAAATATGTCGACCACTACATCACGAGTTTCTTAGATGCACGTTTCTTCGGGTCAGTCCTTTTAGCGGTCATTATGTTCTGGTTTATCCTGGTAGCTAAAGTATTGATTATTGGCTGTATCTTAAATGCTAGTATTCAATATGCGATTGAAGCGAAATTTGAAACAAAAGATGGGGATGTGGTAGCCAAGTACAAGTCTTCTAAGGTAGCTTTTCACCAAAAGGAAGCTTCTCTCAAGCGTCGTTTCCATCTTAAAAACTTGAGAAAAAATCAGGACTGATGTTAAAGAATAAAATAGGAACAAGCCGGTTTTCAGCCGGCTTTTTGTTTTATATAAATTTAGTTGCATTTGCAATAAAAATGTGATAGACTCCTTATAAAGGAAAGGAGGAGCAGATGAAGGTTCTAAGAGAGATTGGCATCATAGCCCGAGCCTTAGATTCGATTGCCAATATTGAGTTCCGAGATTTGGAACTGGCAAGAGGCCAATACCTATATTTAGTACGGATCGGGGAGCAACCAGGCATCATTCAAGAGGAGTTATCCGATTTATTAAAAGTGGACCGCTCAACAGTAGCCCGCTCTGTTAAAAAATTAGCTGATAAAGGATTTATCCGAGAATTAAATGATCCTTCCAATCAAAAGATAAAAAAATGGATCCTGACGGAAAAGGGTCAAGCACTTTATCCTTTTATCCTTGCTGAGCATGCTTATTCTGAGAACACTGCCTTAAAAGGTTTTTCAAAGGCAGAAATCCTTCAATTAGAAGAATGGCTTGCTAAAATGAGAGAAAACGTAGCAGCGGATTGGGAGCAAGTGAAAAAAGGTCAAAAAAGAAACTATAGTGAGGTAAAGAAATGAAATTTACAGTAGATCAAGCATTTTGGGATTTGTTTCCCCAAGCAAAAGTAGTGGTGATGACAGTAGAAGGTATCGACAATCATGTTGACGAGAGCAAGGATCCTTATTTTAAGGATCTGCTCGACAAGGGAGTCGCACGATCAAAAGAATATATTGATGAAGATCAGTTCACTGCTAGTCCAGTCGTTCAGGAATGGCGACAGGCTTTTACCAAATTTAAGACCAAAAAAGGTGCACGTTCGTCAATCGAAGCCTTATTGAAACGTGTGTCGCAAGGACGGGAGTTTTATCCCATTAATCCTTTGGTTGATCTCTACAATAGTGTTTCGCTAGCCTATGCTATCCCCTGTGGTGGTGAGGATATGGAAAAGTTAGCTGGAGGCTTATCCTTAGGAAAAGCTAAGGGGGGAGAGCCATTCTTCCCGCTAGGAGCTGAGGAAGACGCTCCGGCTTTGCCGGAAGAGATCATTTATTATGATCAAGAAGGTGCTGTTTGTCGTTGTTTAAACTGGCGGGAAGCTCAAAGAACCATGCTGACAGAAGAAACGCGACAGGCTATTCTTGTGATGGAGGCAGTGACTGAAGAACAAGCAGAACGGGCCAAAGAAGCGATGGACGAATTAAAAGGCTTGGTCAAGGACTACTTTGGTGTGGAAGGAAAGATTGCATATTTGAGCGCCCAAGTATCTAGTCTAGAAGTATAAAAAAATACCGTCAGAGACCATATGAGTTCTGACGGTTTTTCTTAGTTATTTGGAACTTATTTCTTATTTCGGAAGACAAAAAGTTTACTGAAAACATAGTTCAAAATGACGATCATAAATTGGGCGGCAAACGTTTCGATGGTATTAATTGCCGTCCGATTCATATTGACGAACTGACCAATGATTTGCGGATACTGGGTTACAAAGATGGTGGTCATCAGGAGGTCCAGCACGAGAGTTCCCATTCTAGCAAAAGAGAAAACAATCAACCGTTTCAACCAGCCTTTTCTTTCTTGTTTAAAGACAATCGTATCATTGGTAGCAAAGGCAAAAAGAATTCCTGCAATATTTCCAATCAAGGTAGCTAATTGTTCCTGGTCTGTCAGTTGGAAAACAATCAGCCGAGTAGCAACAGAAACAATCGTTGTAGCAACACCAAAAATCAGGTAGGCTAAGATTTCATTATCAAAGATTCGATTAAGTAGTTTTTTCATACAATTAGTCTATCATAATTTCCTTATTTATGCTATACTTATAAAGTTGATTTGCTGCTTTGAAATCTATTAGTTTGGGTCATCGGCAAAGATCAACCCTTGGTGCTTAGCTTCTTTCACCAAGCATATTATACGCGGGAAAACCGCTAAAGGAGAAAACGATGAAAAACTATACTGTTCGTGACTTGGCACAGATTGCCCTAGTTGCAGCTCTCTATGTGGCCTTGACCATTACGCCCCCGTTGAATGCCATCGGAAGCAACGAGATCCAATTCCGTGTTTCTGAAATGCTCAACTTCATGGCTTTCTACAACCGAAAATACATTTGGTCTGTTACCATTGGGTGTATGATTTCTAACTTCATGAGTTATGGAATTATCGATTTGATCGTTGGTGGTGGATCTACCTTGGTCTTCGTAACACTTGGGGTTTACCTATTTAAACGATTTGAAAAGGAAGAGCTCTTTAATGGATGGATTCGCAAGGATCATTTCTTATTTTCAATTTTCTTTGCCCTCTCTATGTTCACGATTGCCTTAGAATTGCATATTATAAACGAAACACCATTCTTCTTGAATTGGTTGACTACTGGTTTGGGTGAATTCGCTTCTCTGATTGTCGGAGCGATTCTGATCAAACGAATTTCAAATCATATTGATTTAACTCAATAAATTAAGAGTCTGAAGCCTTGCTTCAGGCTTTTTTTGCTCATTGAAATAGGATTTCGGCCGGGTAGTAAAAAAATGCTTTTTTTCTAGTGGGAAGTAGTCAAACAGGCCACAGTAAAGCGTTTTTATGGTAAAATAGAAGTATGGAAACCAGAATAAAAGAGTTAGTAAATCTACTCAACCAATATGCGGAAGAATATTATACCAAAGATGCTCCCTCGGTATCTGATCAAGAATATGATCGTCTATACCGAGAACTTGTAGAATTAGAAGAAGCCCATCCAGAATTGGTTCAACCCAATAGTCCAACTCATCGAGTCGGAGGAACCATTCTCAAAGGATTTGAAAAATACCAGCATACTTACCCGCTTTATAGCTTGCAGGACGCCTTTTCTTATGAAGAATTGGTGGTCTTTGACCAACGGGTTCGAAAGGAATTTCCATCTGTCACCTATGTATGTGAGTTAAAAATAGATGGTCTATCTATTTCACTTTCTTATGTGGATGGCGTCCTCGAAACTGGTGCTACGCGGGGGGATGGGAGTGTTGGAGAAAATATTACCGAGAACCTCAAGCGAGTTCGCGATATTCCTCTAGTTTTACCGGAACCTCTTACATTAACCGTTCGCGGAGAATGTTACATGCCCCGTGCGTCTTTTGATGCTGTAAATTTGTCCCGTCAAGAAAATGGGGAAGCAGAGTTTGCGAATCCTCGAAATGCTGCAGCCGGTACTCTAAGACAGTTGGATACGAAGATTGTTACGGAGCGCAAGCTCGCGACCTTCCTCTATCAGGAAGCTAGTCCTACTGACCAAGCGACCCAAGAGAAGGTATTAGCCAAATTAAACGGACTCGGTTTTGTCGTCAATCCTCATCACAAGATAGCGACTAGTATCGAGCAAGTTTGGACCTATATTCAAGAAGTGGCAGCCATGCGAGACCAGCTTCCTTATGATATCGACGGGGTCGTGATTAAAGTAAATTATCTAGCTGTTCAAGAAGAACTTGGTTTTACCGTCAAGGCTCCCAAATGGGCAGTGGCTTACAAATTCCCAGCTGAGGAGAAGGAAGCAAAACTCTTGTCAGTTGATTGGACTGTCGGTCGGACAGGAGTGGTGACACCAACGGCTAATTTGACTCCCGTTCAGCTGGCAGGGACGACTGTTAGTCGTGCTACTCTCCATAATGTGGATTACATTGCTGAGAAAGATATCCGCAAGGACGATACGGTTATTGTTTATAAGGCCGGGGACATTATCCCCGCTGTCTTGCGTGTTGTCATGGATAAGCGCATATCGGAAGAGAGATTAGAGATTCCGTGTCACTGTCCGAGTTGCGAGAGCGAGCTCCTTCATTTTGAAGATGAAGTGGCCTTGCGTTGTATCAATCCTCGCTGTCCGGCTCAAATAAAAGAAGGACTCGCTCACTTTGCCAGCCGTGATGCCATGAACATTACAGGCTTGGGGCCAGCAGTGGTCGAAAAACTGTTTGCTAAAGAACTGGTTCAAGATGTAGCAGGTATTTATCGGCTAACCGTCGATGACCTCTTGCAATTGGATGGTTTTAAAGAAAAATCTGCCCAAAAATTAGTAGATGCGATCCAGACATCGAAGGGAAATTCTGCTGAAAAACTATTGTTTGGTCTGGGAATTCGTCATGTGGGAAGTAAGGCTAGCCAGCTCTTGCTCCAGGAATTCCATTCCATTCCAGCTATAGCAGATGCAAAGGTTGAAAAGATTGCGGCGATAGACAGTTTAGGAATGGTGGTTGCTGAAAGTCTTAAGCGTTATTTTGCCCAGGAAGGCTCTCAACTTCTTTTAGAAGAGCTTAAGGATGCTGGGGTAAACTTAGATTACCTTGGACAAAAGGTTGCAGCAGATGCTCCTTTGTCCGGTAAAACAGTTGTCTTAACTGGTAAACTGGAACGTCTGACACGTTCGGAAGCCAAGGCTAAATTAGAAGCCTTAGGGGCTAAAGTCACAGGTTCCGTGTCCAAAAAAACTGACCTATTAGTAGCAGGTAGCGATGCGGGAAGTAAATTAAGCAAAGCGCAGGAATTATCGATTGAAATACAGGATGAAGCCTGGCTTGAAAGTTTATAGAGGCATGTATGGAAAATAAGATTAAAAAAGCACGAGTGATATATAATCCGACCTCTGGTCAGGAAATCATTAAAAAGAATATCGCAGAAGTTTTGGATGTGTTAGAGGATGTTGGCTACGAAACAAGTGCCTATCAGACCACTCCAGAGCCCCTTTCAGCTCAATTAGAAGCAGAACGAGCTGCAAAAGCTGGTTTTGATTTGATAATTGCTGCTGGAGGAGATGGAACCATTAATGAGGTTGTCAATGGGGTTGCTAGCTTGGAACACCGTCCAAAGATGGCTTTTATTCCAACTGGAACAACCAACGATTATGCTCGTGCACTGAAGATTCCAATGGGAGACCCAGTCGCAGCTGCACGGATCATTGAGAAGAACCAAACTATTCAAATGGACATTGGCCGTGCTTACGGAAGTAAATATTTTATCAATATTGCTGCAGCAGGAACCTTGTCCGAATTAACCTTTAGCGTTCCAAGTGAAGTGAAATCACGCTATGGCTACTTTGCTTATGTGGCCGAAGCTGTGAAAAAATTTCCTAAAAATAAAACCCGCAAGGTACGGATTGAACACGACAATGGGGTCTATGTTGGACCAGTTTCTCTTGTTTTCGTAGCATTGACCAATTCAATCGGTGGCTTTGAAAGTGTGGCACCAGATGCTAAACTTGATGATGGGAACTTTACCTTGATCTTAGTCAAAACAGCTAAATTATTTGAAATGCTGTCTCTCATTATGCAAGCTGTAAATGGTGGGAAACACGTTAATGATTCAAATATTGAATACCTCAAGACCTCTAAATTAAAAATTGAAGTTTTGGATCAGAAAGAAGAGTTCAAGATTAATTTAGATGGCGAATACGGCGGAGATACACCGGTAGAACTGGAAGTTTTCCACAATCACTTAGAATTTTTTGCCAACATCGATGAAATTAATGACGATGCTCTGGTCCGTTCAGAATATAAATCAGAAGAATAATGGAGAATCATTGCTGAGAGTGGGTAATGCCAGTTTCTTCATACATAGTTAATTAGGAAATAGGAAATACAATACGATGCATCAGTATCAAGTGAAAATCCACTACCATCATCCCGTAGGTGATTATTTCGCCCGTGATATGTGGAAGTGGCATGAAGGAGTATGGGGAGAGGAAGTCTCTTTCTCCAAGCTCGATTATTTTGGAGTTGAGGGGCTCCTAGTTTATAACTGTGAGACACCTCAACACATTGGCCATGTCATCATCAAGGAAGGAAACTGGCTTAGTCAGTCGGATGAATACCATATTGAGCTTTTACCAGAAGGGAAAGTGCGGGAAGTCTGGTTGATTCAAGGAGATGACACCGTTTATTATTCCTTGCAGGCTGCAATGACCAGTCATGAATACAGCCGTCGGAAGCCACGCGCTTTTGATATGGCGACGCACTATCAAGAATTTGATGCCAAATGGGGCTATCAGGGTTGGTTGGGATATCGCCAGCAAGATGATGATTACCGCTTTAAACTTTGGGCGCCTACTGCCAATAAAGTAGACCTTCTCATCTATGATTCTGTAGCCAATGACAGCAAGGTCTGGAAGATTGTCCCAATGGTTCGTGGTCAGAGAGAATCTAGCGACCATGTTCGCAATAACTGTGGTGTCTGGTATGCGGATGTCATGGGAAACCTCAGTGGACTAGCCTATCAGTATAAGGTTTATTTTGATTACCATACAGAGATTGCGCGTGATCCTTATACGATCGCTACCAGTGAAAATGGGAAAAAGTCTGCCATTCTTTCTCATCAGGATTGCATCTTCCCTGCCTTTCAGTCAGAAGCTTATGAAAAGGCTGACTGGCGTCTGGATAATCCTTGTCAGGCGGTTGTCTATGAAATGCATGTCCGGGATTTGACCATCTCTCCGACTTCCGGGGTGGATGATGCCTATCGAGGAACCTACCGAGGAGCTCACCAGACTGGGACGAAGAACGCCCAAGGAGATGCCACAGCCTTTGACTATATCAAGGAATTAGGGGTCAATGTGGTCCAACTGCAACCAGTGACCGACCGCTATAAGACCTATGATGAAGACGGGAATGTCCTCTACAATTGGGGCTACGACGTGCAGAATTACTCTGCTCCAGAGACTAGTTACTCGACCAAACCTCACGATCCTAAGACCACCATGCGTGAGTTAAAAGAAATGATACACGCCTATCATGAAGCGGGTATTTCGGTAGTCATGGATGTGGTCTATAATCATATCTATTCGACAGAAGATGGAGCTTTCCAAACAACCGTTCCTGATTATTACTACCGGATGAATCCAAATGGATCCTTCCAAAATGGTACAGGAGTTGGGAATGAGACGGCCAGTGAGCATGAGATGTACCGCAAATTCATGATTGATTCCTTGACGTATTGGGTAAAAGAATATAAGATTGACGGTTTCCGCTTTGACTTAATGGGGATTCACGATGTGGATACTATGAATGAAATCCGTGAAGCCATGGACGCAATTGATCCACGGATTCTCCTTTATGGAGAAGGTTGGGATATGGGGACAGGATTGGCTCCGGAAGATAAGGCCAAAAAGGACAATGCTTATCAAATGGCCCAAGTCGGTTTCTTTAATGATACCTCTCGAGATGCCATTAAGGGAGCTGAGGTATTTGGTTCCATCAAACGTGGCTATGTTAGTCGCAAGTCTACAGAAGATATCATTGCGCGCTCCGTACTTGGAAGTGCAGAGTTGGGATCCTTCCTAACGCCAAGTCAGGTCCTCAACTATGTAGAAGCCCATGACAACTACAACCTCTACGATTTACTTTCTTATGTCCATCCAAATGATTCTCAGGAAAAAATTAAGAAGCAGGTAGAAATGGCGACAGCCATGAATCTCCTCTTCCAAGGGATGGCCTTTATGCAGGTTGGACAAGAGTTCCTACGAACCAAACTAGTTGCAACGGGCGAAGATGGAGAAGTGACACCTCAAGATCGAGAACGGGCCATGAATTCCTATAATGCGCCAGATGCTGTCAACCAAGTCGATTGGGATTTAGTATCTGTCAATAAGGATACAATCGAATATGTGCGTCAAATCATTCATTTGAAGAAGACCCTACCTGCCTTGTCCCTCGAATCTTATGAGGAAATCTACCAACATGTCTTCGTGCATACAGCAGATATGGGCAGTGGTGTTGTTGTCTTTGAATTGACCTGGGATAAACACTATTATGTTATCTTTAACACCAGTGGACTACCATTCTATCTCCAGAACGCAAATCATCTTGAGCTCCTTGTTGGAAATAGCCGAAACAAACGTCCATTCTATGTAGAGAATTTAACAGCTTCCATATTTGAATGGAAGAAATAAATAAAAAAAAAGATTGGGATTTCCTAATCTTTTTTCAAATAGAAGATAATGTCCTCTTAAAAACTTTCCTTAGGTGAGTACGGACGTCAGCGAACTTCTCTGAAGTTCCAAGACTTAGTTTTGAACCTAAAGTTTCAAAACTCCCGAGTACTTGAAACACTATGTTTCAAGTACTTTTCTCACAGCGGAAAGTTTTAGATTTGCTTTAATAATCCAAGGTAAAAGAAGTGTTTTTTGAAAAACAGTCCAGCTTCCTTAAAGTAAAAACAGTTTGTCTATATTCAAAAATAAGATTGGGAGGTCCCAATCTTATTTTTTCTCTGATGAAGATGAGCTTGAGCTACTTGAGCTGGAATCCTCACTCGAAGAAGAAGAACTGAACTGTTCAGGGTGGAGATCTTTATAGCTTGGTGCTTTGAAGAGATCAACCGTTGATTGATTGCCTTTTTGGCTATAGAGGCTGGTTGAGGAATTCCCTTTTTCTTTTTCAATTTTCTTCAATGCTTTCATCGAGTTGTTGTAGGAGTAGTCATCCGGGTTGACTTTACCAAGATCATTTCCAGTGTAGAATCGTAAGAGGTCCCCCGTTTGGATACTATCACTAATCTTGAGTTGTAAATTAGCTGCCTCACGGATTTTATCCAGTTGCTCTTTCGTTGATTCGTCTGGATTGGTGATTTCTTCACCAGTCTTGGTGTAATAGGTCCGCCCACTGTAACTTGTATACTCAGGAGTCACAAAGTAGTTAGCAGAACGGAAAGCTACGATTTGGCTATGATTTGGAGATAACAAGTCTTGACCCACTTGAAGGAAGTTCTTAGAATCAATTCCTAACAAGTGTTCCAATGTTGGAAGCATATCAATCTCTCCACCATAGGTCTCAATGACTTTCCCCTTGTTCATGCCAGGCACGACCACCATATAAGGTACCCGTTGCAACATAGCATTATCATAACTTGACCAAGTCTCAGAGTTCTTATCAAGCAAAGGAGCTAGAGCTGGATTGCGAGAATTAGAAATACCGTAGTGGTCTCCATAAAGAACGATAATAGAATTTTCGTATAAGCCAGATGCCTTTAGATAATCGAAGAAGGCCTTGATGGATGAATCAAGATAATTGGCTGTTGCAAAATAGCCATTAATCGTTTCATCCTGGGTTTCTGCAAGAGGGAAGCCAATTTCGTCACCAATCAGACTCGTCGTATAAGGATAGTGGTTGGAAACGGTAATGAACTTAGTATAAAAAGGTTGTTGCATGTGTTCCAAGTACTTGATAGAATCCTTCAACATAATCTTATCATTAAGTCCATATTGGAAGGAGTTGGTATCATCTTGCTTGGTAAAATAGGAGGCATCAAAGAAGTAATGGTAGCCCCATTGTTTGTAAGCAGTATTACGGTTCCAGAAGCTTCCGGCATTTCCGTGGAAAACAGCACTGGATTGGTAGCCATTCTTTGAAAGAATGAAAGGAGCTGCTTGCTGGGTATTGGTCCCACCGTAGTTCACCATAAAGGAACCTTGGTTCAAACCGAACAAGCCCGTTTCAATCATGGTCTCTGCATCCGATGTTTTACCAGCTTTTACCTGGTTGAAGACATTGGAAAATGCAAAGGTTTCGTTTGAATGGTAGAGCGAGTTGATAAATGGGGTCACTTCGTATTCTTTGCCATCGACTTTCAATTTATAGTCGATCAAGAATTGTTGGAAGCTTTCCAAATGGATATAGATAACATTACGACCTTTAGCAAGTCCAAAGGTTTCAGGGTTTGGTTGAGCATAATGGCTAGCAACATACTCTTCAACTGGTTTCAGGTCAACTTCAGAAGCCTTTGAACGTTCTTTATTGGCCATGTAAGTCTGGTTGGCACTGTAACCCAAAAAGGCAGGTAAACCAAGCGCACGAACCACATAGTAGTTGGAGAAGCCACGCGTTAACAATTCCGGACGGTCAATCTCTGCCAAGAAAAGGTTGGCAGAGAAGAGCATAGCAGAGAGCGAAGTCACTGCAAAACTTGCCCGTTTGTTAAAGGGACGGTGATCTAGTTTGACCAATTTCTTTAAGAAGAGGAAAGCTAGAATCGGGAAGTCTAAAATATAGATAATATCCCAGGGACGGAATAATTCTAAGGCTGCAGCTCCAAGACCAGCGGAAACCTTACTAGAGGCCAGCATGGTATTAACCGTTACGAAGTCAGTAAACTCACGATAATAAATCGAGTTGGAAATCAACCAGATAAATAAAATGACATAGATGCTAAAAGATAGCAAATAAAAGAGTTTGGTTCTCTTAATATAAAAAGCGAGACCGATGAATAAGAGGCTGAGTGGAATCGGGTTAATGACTGCGAGAAAAACCTGATAAAAGCCTTGAATATCTAGATTAAAGTCTACTGCATAGGCCCACATGGTTTTAAACCAATAAAGCAACAGTAGGGTAAAGACAAATCCTAGTCTGGTACTCATAGCATCGAGTATCGTTTTGGTAATTTTTTTCACAAAAATATACTTCCTTGCCTTATTTCCTAAAAATTTTCTTACAACAGTATACCATAATTTAAAACGTTTTGAAAATAAAGCAAGTAAATAATAATGTTAAAAAAGAGTATGGTTGATATTGGTAATCATTAGCTAAACAAAAGAAGTGAGATTGTTTAAAAAGATGGTGAATACTTCCTTGATAATAGGATTCTTAAGTAGGAGACTTTGTGAATTTTTGAAAATTTTGATACAATAGAAGTATGAAAAAGCTGACAATTAACCGACAAGTTGAGAAAAAAATCCATAAAGGTTATAAGATTTTAGAGAAGAGTGATTTTGAACAACTCCCTTTTGACAATGAGGTAGTCGAGCTGGTCACAGCTTCAGGTCATTTTCTAGGGACAGGCTATCTTTCAGAGCAAAACAAGGGGCTTGGTTGGGTCATTTCTACGAAGAAAATCATCTTGGATCAGGCTTACTTTAGTTACTTATTTGCTGAGGCTAAGTCAAAACGTCAGTCTTACTATCAGTCGGAATTGGATACAGCTTTTAGAATTTTTAATCAAGAAGGCGACGGATTTGGTGGCTTGACCATTGATCTCTATGGAGATTATGCTGTTTTTTCTATCTACAATGCCTTTGTTTATCAAATCAGAGAGCTTCTTGTTACGGCTTTTCAAGAAGTTTTTCCAGAGGTCTTGGGAGGATATGAAAAAATCCGTTTCAAGGATCCAGGTTATGAGTCAGCCCATCTTTTTGGTCAAGAAGCTCCAGAGCAGTTTTTGATTTTGGAAAATGGTGTTCGCTACCAAGTCTTTCTGAATGATGGCTTGATGACAGGGATTTTCTTGGACCAACACGATGTGCGTGCTAGTTTAGTAGATGGCTTAGCTGCAGGTAAATCCTTACTCAATATGTTTTCCTACACGGCGGCTTTTTCGGTAGCAGCGGCCATGGGCGGAGCAGTAGAAACAACCTCTGTTGATTTGGCTAAGCGGAGTCGCGAACTATCTGAAGCTCATTTTGTGGCAAATGGTCTAGCATTGGACCAGCACCGCTTTATCGTCATGGATGTTTTTGATTATTATAAGTATGCCAAGCGTCATGCCTTGACTTATGATGTGATCGTTTTAGATCCGCCGAGTTTTGCTCGCAATAAGAAGCGTACCTTCTCTGTTGCGAAGGATTATCACAAACTAATCGAGCAGTCCCTAGAGATCTTGAAACCAAAAGGTATTTTGATTGCAAGTACGAATGCTGCCAATGTCAGTCGGGATAAATTTAAGAAAGAAATTGAAAAGGGCTTCAAAGGCCAAAAGCATCGCTTTATCAGTGAAGTAGGACTTCCAGCTGATTTTCAATACAATGAAAGGGAAGAAAGTAGTAATTACTTGAAAGTTTTTACGATTAAGGTGGATCAATGAAATTAGTCGTTTCTGTAATGCCAAGAAATTTTGAAGAAGCACAGGCCATTGATGCCAGTCGTTATCAGGATGCAGATGTCATTGAATGGCGTGCGGATTATTTAGACAAAAATGATATCTTACAAGTGGCGCCTGCCATCTTTGAAAAATTTGCAGGCCGTGAGATTTTATTTACGCTACGGACACGGGAGCAGGGAGGAGAAATTGAACTTTCTGGTGAAGAGTACGTAGCCCTTATCCATGATATCAACAACATCTACCATCCGGATTATGTCGATTTCGAGTACTTTGGTCATCAGGCAGAGTTTAATCAGATGATGGATTATTCCAATCTTTGCTTAAGCTACCATAATTTCCAGGAAACCCCTGAAAATATGATGGAAATTATGTCTGAATTAACCAGCTTTACACCGAAATTGGTCAAGGTATCTGTGATGGCTCATACCGAGCAGGATGTTCTGGACCTAATGAACTATACACGTGGCTTTAAGACGCTAAATCCAGAACAAGAGTTCGTTACCATTTCTATGGGGAAAATCGGCCGAATCTCTCGCATCGCTGCCGATTTAACCGGTTCTGTTTGGTCCTATGCCAGTGTTGGAGAGCAAAGTGCACCAGGTCAAATCAGCTTGTCCAGCATGCACAAGATTCGGGAGATCTTAGATGAAGATTGATGGCTATACGCGAATGGCGGCCGTGATTGCCAAGCCCATTCGTCATAGTATCTCACCCTTTATTCACAACCGGGCTTACCAATTAACCGCGACCAATGCAGTCTATCTTGCTTGGGAAGTGGAAGAAGAACAAGTCGAACAAAGTCTTCAACAGTTACGGGTACTAGATATGTTGGGTGCTAATATTTCCATGCCCTACAAGAAAAAGGTCTTGCCATTTTTAGATCAGGTAGATGGAAGCGCGCAACTCATTGGTTCGGTCAATACAATTGTTCAGAAAGATGGTCGTTTAACAGGCTACAACACAGACGGTCTTGGTTTTCTAAAGAGTCTCCCTAAGACTTTTTCGATAAAGAATAAGAAACTTGTCCTTTTAGGAGCGGGTGGTGCTGCGACTGCTATTGTTGTAGAGGCTATTCGGCAAGGAGTTGGCGAGATTCATTTATTTGTTCGTCCAGAAAGCTTAGATAAATATCAGGCTATCTTTGCTCCACTATCCGAAACTCTTGCTGTTTTAATTGTCCTTCATGACTTATCCAGTTGGGATCAGTTGAATGCAACGATAGAGGGGACGGATTTATTGATCAATGCTACAGGACTTGGAATGGACGGGTTTTCTCTCCCTATTCCGAAAGACTTTATCTTTCCTAAAGGTTGTCTAGTGGCTGATTTAGCTTATTTTCCTGTCAAGACACCATTTCTTCAATTAGCAGAAGAACAAGGGGCAAAAACCTTAAATGGCTTGGGAATGCTCTTCCATCAAGCTGCCGTTGCCTTCGAACTGATGACGGATAAAACTTTCCCGGAAGAGGAAGTCTGGCAAGCTTTGAAATTGGAATACCCAGATTATGTATTAGAAAAATGATGGAAGAAAACAGAAAAACTTAATCAAGTATGCTCTGTTTTCTATTTTTATACAATAGTGAAATTGTAATTTTTTTCACATGGATTTGAAAGGAGATCCTTATGAAGGTGAATGTTGATCTACCAAAGAATGGTTATGAGATTGTCATTGAGAATGGAGCGATCCAAAAGGTTGGAACCTGGCTCAGTCATTTATGGGAAGCTCAAAAAGTAGCAGTCATTACAGACAACCATGTAGGATCTCTTTATGCAAGTCAGGTGGTAAAAAACCTTGAAAGTGAAGGATTTACAGTGATTAGCTATGAGTTCCTAGAAGGAGAAGCTAGTAAAAATCTGACGACCGTCCAGAAAGTCTATGAATTTTTAGCGAAAAATGGGATGACACGATCAGACGGCATTCTCGCTCTTGGTGGTGGCGTTGTCGGTGATCTAGCTGGCTTTGTAGCTTCCACCTATATGAGGGGCATTCATTTCGTTCAAGTACCGACTAGTTTGACAGCGCAGGTTGACTCCTCTATCGGAGGTAAGACCGGAGTCAATACACTCTATGCTAAAAACATGGTAGGAACATTTGCCCAACCGGATGGGGTATTGATTGATCCTGAAGTGCTGCGGACTCTTGGCAAGCGCGAGTTGATCGAGGGCATGGGAGAAGTTATCAAGTACGGTCTCATAGAAGATCAAGTCTTATGGGAAGAGCTGGATCAAATGGATGGCTCCGTTGAGTCTATTTATGAGCATGCAGAATCCCTGATTGCCCATTCCTGTCAAGTCAAGCGCAAGATGGTCGTCGAAGATGAGCTAGACCAAGGCATTCGCCTATATCTGAATTTTGGTCATACCCTTGGCCATGCGATTGAAGCAACAGCCGGTTATGGCCAGATTATGCACGGAGAAGCCGTAGCGATTGGAATGGTGCAAATCACTAAGGTGGCAGAAGCTAAGGGATTGGTCCAAGCCGGTTTAACGCAGGCTATTCGTCAAATGTGTCAAAAATTTGGCTTACCAGTAGAATTCCATACTTGGGATAAGGAAAAGCTTTATCAGGCCTTAACCTTGGACAAGAAGGCGAGGGGCAATCAATTGAAACTCGTTTTGGTACCTGAAATTGGAACTTGTCAGATCCATCCAGTCCCATTGGAAGAAATGAGAGACTTCTTAAACTAGAAAGCGACAAAGGAGATACCATGCGTTATTTAACAGCAGGAGAATCACACGGACCACGACTTACAGCTATTATCGAAGGAGTGCCAGCAGGTCTCCCTTTGACAGCTGATTATATCAACGTCGAATTAAAACGCCGCCAAGGAGGCTACGGTCGTGGAGCACGGATGAAGATTGAAAGCGATCAGGTCGAGATCACCTCTGGTGTTCGCCATGGCTTGACCATGGGAGGTCCTATCACCTTGAATGTCACCAATCTAGACCATCAAAAATGGCTAGAAATCATGTCTGTTAGTGATGTGGAGGAAAAGAAGAAGGGGCTCCGGAAAATTACCAAGCCTCGTCCAGGCCACGCCGATTTGGTCGGTGGCATCAAGTACCGTTTCGATGACTTGCGAAATTCTTTGGAACGGTCATCGGCTCGGGAAACAACCATGCGGGTAGCAGTAGGTGCAGTAGCCAAACGTTTATTGGAAGAGATTGGGGTTCAAGTAGCCAGCCACATCGTCAATTTCGGTGGCATCGAAGTAGAGGTTCCGGAAAATCTAACAGTTTCCCAAATCAAGGAAGCGGTTGCTCAGTCAGAAGTTTCCATCGTCAATCGAGAGCGAGAAGAGGAAATCAAGGCCTATATCGATAGTGTGAAGAAAGAAGGGGAAACCATCGGAGGGATCGTCGAAACGATTGTAGGTGGTGTGCCTGTCGGTCTGGGATCTTTTGTCCAATGGGACAAGAAATTGGATGCTAAGATCGCTCAAGGGGTTGTCTCTATCAATGCTTTTAAAGGTGTAGAGTTCGGGCTAGGCTTTGAAGCAGGCCGTCGAAAAGGCAGTCAAGTCATGGACGAAATTCTCTGGTCTGAGCAAGATGGGTATACTCGTCGAACCAATCATTTGGGTGGATTTGAAGGCGGTATGACCAATGGAGAGCCGATTATCGTTCGTGGTGTTATGAAACCAATCCCAACCCTTTATAAACCCCTCATGAGTGTCGATACTGAAACGCACGAACCGTATAAGGCAACGGTGGAGCGGAGTGATCCAACAGCACTTCCGGCTGCAGGGGTTGTCATGGAAGCTGTGGTGGCAACGGTTTTAGCCACAGAAGTCTTGGACAAGTTCTCTTCTGATAATCTGGAAGAATTGAAGGAGGCTGTCGAGAGTCATCGGGCCTATACCAAAGCTTTCTAACTGGAGAAATAGATGGAAGAAAAGGTTGTTTATATCGTCGGTCTAGGACTGATTGGTGCTTCGTTAGCCATGGGGATCCGGAAAGCTCATCCGCAAGTGACTTTACTAGGCTATAATCGCAGTCAGGCCTCACGGGATATTGCACTTAAGAATGGCATAGTGGATGAGGTGACGGCTGATTTGGAAGAGTTTGCTGGTCGTGCAGATGTTATCATCGTCTCTTTGCCCGTCAAACAAACGATTCAAACCTTTCAGCAACTGGCGAAAATACCACTGAAAGAAGGAGTCATTGTGACAGATGTGGGCTCCACCAAGGGGGCCATTGTAGAAGCTGGCGAAAATGCTTTTAGGCATCTCCCAGTACGTTTTGTCGGCGGGCATCCCATGGCGGGAAGTCACAAGACAGGAGCTGCCTCAGCTGACTCCACCCTCTTTGAAAATGCCTATTACATTTTTACCCCAACAGCTGAGACAGACCCAAGTGCGGTCTTGGAATTGAAGGATCTCCTCTCAGGGCTTGGAGCCCGTTTCATCGAGGTAGATCCAATAGAACACGATCGGGTCACTTCTCAAATCAGCCACTTTCCTCACGTATTGGCAGCTACCCTGATGGGACAAGCAGCTGCTTATACAGAAGAGCATGCCTTAGCAGGTCGCTTTGCTGCAGGAGGATTTCGTGATATGACGCGGATTGCGGAGAGTGAGCCAAGTATGTGGACCTCCATTTTGCTATCTAATCCAGCTTCGGTTCTTGATCGGATAGCGGATTTTCAGGATCGTCTTGAGCAAGTTGCTGATATGATTCGCCAAGGGCAAGAAGATGCCATTTGGTCCTTCTTTGACCACAGTCGAAACCAACGCCAACATATGCAGATCCATAAGAGAGGAGGGGTTGAAAGCACCTTCGATATTTTTGTGGATGTTCCAGACGAAGAAGATGTCATTCTTCGAATCCTGGAGTTGCTTCGTGGTACCTCCTTGGTCAATATTCATATCAATGAGGAAAACCGAGAAGATGTCTACGGGATTCTTCAGATTTCCTTTAAGACAGCTGCAGATCAAGCACGGGCCGAAGCCTTGATCACCGAGAAAACGGATTATAGCGTAGTGATCAAATAGGTCCCAAGTAGGATTTTTACAAAAATAGCAGTTTCTAACACAAGTTGTACCAGAATCTTTGTATAATAGAACAAAACCAAATTGTTAAGGAGAAATCACATGTCAAATATTTATGATCTAGCCAATGAATTGTCACGCGGAATTCGTGACTTACCAGAATACAAGGCTGTCCTTGCTAGTAAGGAAGCCATTGATGCCGATGCCGATGCAAAAGCGTTATTCGGAGACTACCTGGCTTTCCAACAAGAAATTCATGGAGTCATCCAGTCTGGACAAATGCCAACTGAAGACCAACAAAAGGAAATGCAGGACTTTGCTGGAAAATTACAAGGAAACCCAATTGTAAATGAGTTTTTCACCAAACAACAGCAATTGTCTGTTTATCTAGGAGATATTGAACGGATTATTTTTGATCCAGTTCAAGATTTATTTAAATAAGGGAGAGGTGGAGAGCCCACCTCTTTTTCTCTCCCATCTTAGAGGACCTTCCAAGTGAACGTTGAAAATGGCTTTTTTTTATGGTAAAATTTTTAGAAAAGCTTGAAAGGGTAAGCCATGAAATTACAAACGAATTGTAAGGGTTTAAATGGAATCATTCGTGTTCCGGGGGATAAATCGATCAGTCATCGTTCGATTATCTTTGGAAGCCTTGCGCATGGAACCACTAAGGTCTATGATATCCTACGTGGTGAAGATGTCTTATCCACTATTCAAGTATTTAGAGATCTAGGCGTTTCTATCCAAGATGATGGTCAAGTGATCACCATCGAGGGAAAAGGCTTCGAAGCCTTTCAACAACCTAAGAATAATCTGGATATGGGGAACTCAGGCACCTCCACTCGATTGATAGCGGGTGTCTTAGCAGGAAGTCCATTCCCAGTCACCATGGTTGGAGATGATAGCTTGTCCAAACGACCAATGGATCGAGTGGCGATCCCCCTTCGAGAGATGGGAGTCACTGTCCAGGGTCAAACAGATCGAGACATGTTGCCCCTTCACCTTCATGGAACAAAAGAGTTACAACCAATCCATTATTCATTACCGGTAGCCTCTGCTCAGGTCAAGTCAGCTCTTCTATTTGCTGCCATGCAAGCAGAAGGGGAGTCAGTCATTCTAGAGAAAGAACTGACACGGAATCACACCGAAGATATGATCCAGCAGTTTGGTGGCCAGATCAGCGTGAAGGGCAAAGAAATTCGCCTACGTGGGCCTCAAAGCTTCCAAGCCTGTGAGGTGACGGTACCAGGTGATATTTCCAGTGCAGCCTTTTGGTTGGTAGCTGGTTTGATTGTCCCTAATAGTCAGATTCGTCTAGAGAATGTCGGCATCAATGAGACTCGTACAGGTATCCTAGAGGTTATTGAAAAAATGGGTGGCAAGCTTCAAATATTGGATGTTGATCCTCTTGATAAGGCTGCGACGCTTGTCGTAGAGACTTCCGACCTCCATGGAACAGAAATTTCGGGTGATTTGATTCCTCGCTTGATTGATGAGCTTCCAATTATTTCTCTTTTGGCAACCCAAGCTTCTGGGAAAACCATTATCAAAGATGCTGAAGAATTAAAAGTTAAAGAAACGGATCGCATTCAAGTCGTGGCGGATAGTCTAAATGCCATGGGGGCTTCCATCACTCCAACAGAGGATGGTATGATCATTGAAGGGAAAACACCTTTGCATGGTGCTAGTCTGCAAACCTTTGGCGACCACCGGATCGGCATGATGGGAGCTATCGCAGCCTTGCTTGTAAGAGAAGGTGAAGTGGAGCTTGCGCGTGCTGAAGCAATTAATACCAGTTACCCTTCCTTCTTTGCAGACTTAGAGAAGGTGTCTCATGCCTAAAATACTACTTGGCTTTATGGGAGCAGGGAAAACGACTATTGGTCGTTTGTTGGATCCAGCTTTTGCTGATATGGATGCACTCTTAGTTCGACGCTTAGAAATGCCGATTTCTGACTATTTTACCCGCTATGGTGAGGAGAGTTTTCGCTTGCAAGAGTCGCTTTTGTTGAAAGAGTTACTCAATCAAGATAGCTCGGTCATTTCAACTGGTGGGGGCATCGTCCTGAAGCCAGAAAATCGAGAGCTTCTCAAGAAGAATGCTTGTAATATTTATTTGCGGATTGATTTTGATCACCTCTATCAACGACTGGCAACTGATCCTGTAAATAAGCGCCCTCTCTTTCTTGATAAAAACCAAGAAGAGTTTTGTACCTTGTATGAACAACGTCTGCCCTTATATGAAGAAGTTGCCACACATGTGATTGATGTTGCTGATAAGACACCTGAAGAAATTGTGGAGATGATCCAATGCTTGTAGCTTATCTTGGTCCTAAGGGATCCTTTACCCATCATGTAGCCCTTGAAAGTTTTGAAGACGCGACATTACGCCCTTACGGGTCTATCACAGAAGTGATCAAAGCCTATGAATCCGCCCAAGTTGATTATGCGGTCATCCCTGTTGAGAACTCTATCGAAGGCAGTATTCATGAGACGATTGACTACCTCTTTCACCAGGCTCATTTTCAGGCTATCGCAGAAGTAGTCTATCCCATAAAGCAACAACTCTTAGCAGTTAGACAGGATCAAGCCATTGAAGTGATCTATTCGCATCCACAAGCTTTAGCCCAAGGGAAAGCCTATGTCCAGGAGCATTTCCCTCAAGCCAGACTGGAGATGACAACTTCGACATCCTATGCAGCTCGATATGTCTCTCAACATCCGGAACTTCCTATCGCAGCCATTGCGCCTTTAGAGGCCAAGGATGAATATGGTCTGGAAGTGGTGGCCAGTAATATTCAAGAGATGGATCAAAATTTCACCCGCTTTTGGATCCTTGGTCAGCGCCCTTTTGAAGGCAGTCACTCGCTGAAGAAAGCTGCCTGCAAGGATAGTTTGGCGATTACCTTACCAAGTAATATTGCGGGCTCCTTATGCCAGGCCCTATCTACATTTGCTTCAAGAGAATTAAATTTAACAAAAATTGAAAGTCGTCCTTTAAAGACGGCCCTAGGGGAGTATTTTTTTATTATCGATGTGGTGGATGCTGACGAATCACTGTTTGCTTCTGCCTATCAAGAACTGGAATCCCTAGGAGCATCCATCAAAACCTTGGGCCACTATTGGGTCTATGTGCTAAACGACAATGAAACGGAGAACGTATGAGTAGAGAATCAGAAAACCTATCCTATCATGAACAAAAGAGATTGGATTATCTTTATTCCAACTACCATTATCTGAACGAAAAAGAGCAGTTGGAATACAAGTATTTAAAAAATAAATCAGAGGGACGATTCCAAGACGATCCCGTTTCAGCAAGAGCAGAAGAGTCAGTTGTTCCTTCAAGTAGAGGGGAAGACAATTCTGATGAATTACCAGTCTATCCATCACGTAGCCGGAAGGACAAACAAAAAACCAATAAAAAGAATCGAGAGGAAGGAGCAGCCCTTCCCAAACGTAATAAGGGAAGAAAGATCCGCTTTAAACGTATTTTAAAATGGATAGCCATCTTCTTCTTATTGGTTCTTGGTGGAATGGTCTTCATGTTTCTCAAAGGTTTGAATAGCAAACCCGGTGGGACCAACGCCCAACCAGCTGTTAAAGAGTATTTTAACGGTCAGAAGACCAAAGACGGGGTCAATATTCTGATCTTGGGAACAGATGGTCGGATTGGGGAAAGCTCGTCTGAGACGCGAACGGACTCCATCATGGTGGTCAATGTCAACAACAAGGACGGCAAGGTGAAATTGGTCAGTTTTATGCGGGATACCTTGGTTCATATTGATGGCGTGAGCCAGCAAACAGATCCAGAATATCCAGATTATTATGACCAGAAGTTGAATACGGCCTTTACTATTGGAGAGCAGAATAACAACCAAGGGGCGGAATTGGTCCGTCAGATGCTCAAGGATAACTTTGACATTGATATCCAATACTATGCCATGGTTGATTTCCAAACCTTTGCGACGGCCATCGATACCCTCTTCCCAAATGGGGTCGAGATGAATGCGCAGTTTTCAACGATTGATGGCGAAAAGGTCAGTGAAGTGGAAGTGCCAGACGATTTGAACATGAAAGATGGCGTCGTTCCAAATCAGACCATTAAGGTCGGAAAACAACGGATGGATGGCCGGACCCTCCTCAACTATGCTCGTTTCCGTAAGGATGATGAGGGTGACTTTGGCCGGACAAGACGCCAACAAGAAGTTATGTCTGCCATTGTTCACCAAATCAAGGATCCAACCAAGCTCTTTACTGGATCTGAAGCACTAGGAAAGGTCTTCGCTATGACCTCAACCAATGTACCCTTCTCCTTCCTGTTGACAAACGGAATTGGCTTAGTCGGAAGTGCCAGCAAGGGGATTGAACGTATTACCATTCCAGAAAATGGGGATTGGGTGGATGCCTACGATATGTATGGTGGTCAAGGCTTGCTGGTCGATTTCGATGCTTATAAAAAGAAATTGTCCCAAATGGGCTTAAGATGATATAATTAAGGGATAGGAGTCTGAAAACTCCATCCCTTTTAATTTGTAGAAAGATAGAACACCATGTTAAAGAAAAATGAAATTGTAGACGTTGAGATTGTCGATTTGACCCATGAGGGAGCAGGGGTGGCTAAGGTCGATGGCCTGGTCTTTTTTGTGGAGAATGCCCTACCAGGAGAAGTGATCCGCATGCGCGTGCTTAAAGTCAACAAAAAGATTGGCTTCGGTAAAGTAGAGGAGTACCTAGAAAAGTCCCCTCACCGCAATGAAGAGCTAGACATGGCTTACTTACGAACTGGAATTGCCGACTTGGGGCACCTGGCCTATCCCGAGCAACTGAAATTCAAGGCCAAGCAGGTCAAGGATAGTCTTTACAAGATGGCAGGTATCTCTGATATCGAAGTACCCCTGACCTTGGGGATGGACCATCCTATCCAATACCGCAACAAGGCACAAGTCCCTGTTCGTCGTGTCAATGGTCAGGTAGAGACAGGATTCTTTCGGAAGAACTCTCATGATTTGATGCCGATCGAAGATTTCTACATCCAAGATCCAGTCATTGACCAAGTGGTCTTGGCTCTTCGAGATTTGATTCGTCGGTTTGACCTCAAGCCTTATGATGAGAGGGAACAATCTGGCTTGATTCGCAATCTTGTAGTCCGCCGAGGACATCATTCTGGAGAAATCATGGCCATTTTGGTCACTACTCGTCCCAAGGTTTTCCGTGTGGACCAGTTGATCGAGCAGTTTATCAAGCAATTCCCGGCCATCAAATCCGTTATGCAAAATATCAACGACCAGAATACCAATGCCATTTTTGGGAAAGAGTGGCGAGTTCTCTATGGTCAAGACTATATTACCGATCAAATGTTGGGCAATAGCTTCCAAATCTCAGGACCAGCCTTTTACCAGGTCAATACCGAAATGGCAGAGAAGCTCTATCAGACAGCCATTGACTTTGCGGAGTTAAGAGCAGAAGATGTCGTGATTGACGCCTATTCCGGAATTGGGACCATTGGCTTGTCCGTTGCCAAGCATGTTAAAGAAGTCTATGGAGTAGAGGTCATCCCCGAAGCTGTGGAGAATAGCCAGAAGAATGCTAGTCTAAATGGCATCACCAATGCCCACTATGTCTGTGATACAGCAGAAAATGCTATGAAAAATTGGCTTAAGGAAAGCATCCAACCAACTGTTATCCTAGTAGACCCACCACGCAAGGGCTTGACTGAAAGCTTTATCAAAGCAAGCGCCCAAACAGGCGCTGACCGCATCGCCTATATCTCCTGCAATGTCGCAACCATGGCGCGTGATATCAAACTCTACCAAGAGTTGGGCTATGAATTGAAGAAAGTCCAGCCGGTGGATTTATTCCCACAAACGCATCATGTCGAGTGTGTGAGTTTATTGGTAAAACGCAGTTAAACATCTCGCTTTTACATTTCAAGGCGAGATGATTCAAAGCTCCATTGGAGCTTTTGAGTCCCGCAGACGCATCACGTTGAGGCCGTATCACTGCTTGTACGAGCTGAAACATCAGCGAAGTAGAAGTAAAAATATAGTTTATACTTTTACAAATAAGAATGGGATTGTTGCAGTTTATTTTTAGATGGACTAAGATAGAATTATAGTGATTGTTACTGAGAGGTTGCAGTTGTTTTATGGTATAATATATATTAACAGATATTTTGTGTTGATAAATAGAGAGGAATATAAAGTTATGGAGAATAAAGTATATTACGGAGAATATTCTTTGGACTATTGGATTGAATTAATTCTGTCAAAAAACATTATACTGCCCGATTATCAAAGAAATTTTTCATGGGACGAGACTAAAAGAGAGAAATTGATTACTTCTCTTAAAAATAAGGAATTTGTTCCCCCTGTAATTATTGGATCATTTACTAAAAATGGTTTGAAGAAAAATCTTTTAATTGATGGACAACAAAGGTTAACTAGTATTTTATTGTCCGTTTTGGGTTATTTTCCAGACCGTGAAACCTATAAAAAGCATTCAAAAGATAAAGTTAGAAATTATATTGATGAGAATGACGATTTTGCAGGTGAAACAGATTCCTCCACTGATGTCATTAATTGGACATTTAATGATTTACTCATAGGTGATAATTTAACAATTTCAAAAATAAAATCAACTTTAGAAAAGGATGAATATTTCAAAGAGTTGAATAATGATAATGAAATAGATAGTTCTTTTTTGAAGAATACTTTTCTCGGATTTTCGTATCTTGTACCTAGTAATAGTCAAATAGGGGATCAGCAAAGATATTATTCATCAGTTTTTAGAAATATTAATAGACAAGGAATGTCTCTTACTGGTCAAGAAAGTAGAGAAGCACTTTACTATTTAGATGAAAGTAAAACTAGTTTCTTTAAGCCTAAATTTATCAACCTTATTGAAGGTGAGTTATCCATTGATTTTATTAGATATTTATCAATTTTATCACAATATAAAAAAGAGGCATCTGCTCAAAATTTATGTAGTGGATTTGGTGGAAGAAAAGAAAAATTAGAGGAGTACTATGAAAATTATATCAATTTTATAATTGGTGATAAAAATATTAAGTATTTTATTAGCTATGAAGAATTATTTGATACTAATGAACAACTACTCTCTTGCGAACATCCTCATTCAGGACGCTATAACAACATGAGTAATTTCATTAGTGATTCACCTTTAACCAAAAATACTTTTGATTCTATTATTGATTGTGACTTATATTACTTTGGTTTAATTTATTTAATAATATTTGAAAATAAGAGTATTGATTTGGAAAAATGGTCGGACATAACTAAAAGAATTGAGAAACAAATAGAAGAATATAAAGCACCATATCTTGATGAACAGGGTGTTCCAACATATGAATTTTCAAAAGCTGTATCAATCAGCTACCACCAAAAAAATCCATCTGCCTTAAAATATTTACGTGAGAGAGTTGAAAAATCAATTGCTATTTATAGGGAGTTTGAGATATGAGTAAACATGAGGAATTTATTAACAGTCCTATTGAATCCATTATGTTGGAAGGGATTTCTGCAATTACTCCTATCAATACAGGAATAGAAACTTATCCTTTAAATGATTACTTGCTTAAGACAATTTTTCTACAAATGACAGGTTTTCAAGAACAAAAATTTAAATGTATTGCTTGGGAAATAGCTACTGAAGATTTTGAGTTTCGGAGAGTTTTTTTGAAAGATTATGCTTCCCAAGGTTTTTCTACTTATGACTCTAAAAAGTCTATTTATCAAAACCTAATGATTCTACTTGATAGGGGTGAACTATCTGAATTTGATAGAAAGTTGATAGTCAATGAATCCAAAGATATCATATGTAAAATTTTTAATGAAAGTAATTTCCAATACTGGAATGGTAATACTTACATAGAATTCAAGGGTAATATAAAGAATAAAATTGGATATAAAGGCATTGCAAGAAAGGGAGAAGGTTACAATTTGCTAGAAAGTGAAGGTCAGAAAGTATATGATATGTTGTATCGACATAGAAATCGATTGGCCCATAATACGCTTTCATATCAACGTAATTTGCCTACATTACATGAATTAGAGAATAAGGAATTTGGGGATTCTAACTATTTTACCTGGTTTTATATTTTGATAGTTATAGATAAAATTATGATTAAACTATACAATGAATTTAATCAAACAAATAAATCTCTTCTGGATATGTGATTTATTATTTCCAATAGAAAATTTCGTTTTATAGTATAATTTAAAAAACAATTGTGGCATTTTTGTTCTTTAGTACGAGTAGATCCTATCACTATATGTTGAGACGGTATACCTCCAAAAGAAACAGTAATCTTAAATGATGGCATAGTCCAGAGGTTATCTTCAGGGCTATGCCTTTTTCTTATTGGAGGATATTCTTCAATGTGATTATGGTTGATTCATGTTATTTTACAATGCCTTTCCAGCAACATAAGAAAGACGCTTTTTAAAATGTTTAAAAGATGTTGTGAGAGTGATTTAGATTTGATTTAAAGAATTTAGAGTTGTATGCGTATTCACGGAAATGTGATATAATTTATAAAAACGTTGATGGAGGAATTGTGATGGCTGTAAGTTACAAAAAACTTCTACACATGATGATAGAAAAAGACATCTCTAATCAAGATTTAATAAGACATGCCAATATTTCAGCAAATATTATTACGAAAATACGTACAGGAAAATATATAGCATTAGATAAATTAGAGAGTATTTGCTTAGCGCTGAACTGTACTCCTAATGATGTACTTGAATTTATTAAGGAGAAAAAATAGCAAATGAAAGATACAGAACTGAAACAATTAAAAGATAAACTATGGCATTCTGCCGATGTTCTTCGTGCGGGAGCGCATTTAGCTGCAAATAAATATGGTCAGCCTATTCTTGGACTTATCTTCCTTAGATATGCAGATATTTTATACAAACAACATAAGGAAGATATTGAGGAGGAGTATAATCGTCTTAAAGGTGGACGTATGGAAAAATCCATGAAAGAAATTTCAATAGAAAAATGCGGATTCTATCTTCCTGAGTGTGCTTATTATGACTTTATCAATGACGCGCCGGATGATGCAAACAAAGCTATTCTTGTAAAGGAAGCTATGGAAGCCATTGAGAATGAAAATCATAGAATGGAGGGTGTCCTTCCTAAAGAAGTATATGCGCAGCTAGTACCGGAAGAGGAACCAGAGCTTCTTTCTAACATCGTGCGTATTTTCAAGGATATTCCTGAAAATAGCACGGTTGATATTTTTGGTGAAATTTATGAATACTTCTTAGGGAAATTTGCACTTTCGGAAGGTAAGGATGGGGGAACATTCTATACACCTGCAACTGTTGTAAGATATATGGTTGAAGTGTTAAATCCTCAACCAGGTGAAAAGAAGTTCCTAGATCCAGCATGTGGTTCTGGTGGTATGTTCGTACAGGCCGCAAGATATATGCATGATCATAATGCCAGCGAGAGTGAGCAGATGAAATTCCGTTGCTATGGTGTTGAAAAGGAACCGGATACAGTAAAACTAGCAAAGATGAATCTTCTCCTTAATAATATCCGTGGTGATATTACACAAGCTAACTCATTTTATTCAGATCCGTATAATGCAGTTGGACAGTTTGATTATGTAATGGCAAATCCTCCTTTTAATGTTGACGAGGTTGTGGTTGAGAAAGTTTCTGATGATGCTCGGTTTAATACGTATGGTGTACCAAGAAACAAGAGTAAATCGACAAAGAAAAATGCTGATAAGAAAGAAACAGTGCCAAATGCTAACTATTTATGGATTGGCTACTTTGCTACTGCGCTAAATGAGAATGGAAAAGCAGCTCTTGTTATGGCTAATTCTGCTTCGGATGCTTCTGGTTCAGAATATGAAATCAGAAAGAAAATGATTGAAGAAGGTATCATCTCACAGATGGTGACTCTTCCTTCTAATATGTTTTCTTCAGTAACTCTTCCTGCAACTCTTTGGTTCTTCGATAAACAGAAGCCAAACACTGAAAAGAAAAATGAAATCTTATTTATAGATGCGAGAAATGTATTTACACAGATTGACCGTGCTCATAGAAAGTTTTCTGATGAGCAGATTAAGAACTTAGGTGTTATTACCAAGCTTTATCACGGTGATACACAGGCTCTTGTTGATTTGATTGATCAGTATAAAGCAGAGCTTGCAAATGCTCCAGAAGCTTCTGATGATAAGGAAGTTCTTACAAAAGCATATTGGCAGACACAAATTGACTGGTTAACTGAAAGATTCCCTGATGGTGTGTATGCTGATGTTATCGGTCTTTGTAAGGCAGCACCTATGGATGGTGAAGACGGGATTATTGATCAAGACTACTCTCTTAATGCAGGACGTTATGTCGGTGTGGTTATTGAAGATGATGGTTTAACCCATGAAGAATTTAAAGAAGAAATGTATTCTTTAAATGCTGAATTCACTACATTAAGTGCTGAAGCAAAGAATCTTGAAGAACTCATCGCAAATAATCTGAAAGAATTGTTGGGTGAGTGATATGGAATATGTGAAATTGGGGAATATAGCAAAATTTCGCTATGGAAAGATGCCTGATAAAGATAAGTTTCTTGACGATGGATATCCTGTTTTCAGCGGATATAGAATAACAGGATATTATAGTGAATACATGGTTGAAAATCCGACTTTAATTGTGGTAGCAAGAGGAGTTGGAGGTACAGGGGATGTAAAAATTTCACCGCCAAAATCTTATATCACGAATCTATCTATCATTGTTGATCTTGATGAAAGTGTTGCAGATATACGTTACTTATATTATCAATTTGTTTGCAATAATTTGAGATACTTGGATACGGGGGCGGCTCAATCACAAATCACAATAAATAATTTATCAAAACACAAAGCTTTACTACCAAGACTTGTTATTCAAAAGAAGATTTCATCGATATTGACAACTTACGACAACCTCATCGAAAATAACAACAAGCGTATCAAATTGTTGGAGCAAATGGCAGAGAATCTATATAAAGAATGGTTTGTAAGATTTCGCTTTCCAGGATATGAGGATGTGGAATTTGTTGGTGCGCTCCCAATCGGATGGCAATATCAACCTATTTCAGAATCGATGGATTTCTTTGATTCCCAGAGAGTACCTTTAAGCGCTATGCAAAGAGATGAAATGGAAAAAATATATCCATATTACGGAGCAGCAAAGTTAATGGATTATGTTGATGATTATCTGTTTGACGGAGAATACTTGTTATTAGGTGAAGATGGAACTGTTGTTACTACGGACGGGTTTCCTGTACTTCAATTAGTAAATGACAAGTTTTGGGTTAATAATCATGCACATGTTATAAGAGGAAAAGGTAATATTTCAACACGATTCCTTTATTTGACGTTTTGTAGATTCCCTATAACTAGTGTTGTTACAGGAAGTGCTCAACCAAAAATTAGCAAAGGGCGATTGGAAAAATTGAAAATCTTAGTTCCAGATGCAATAACAATGGAACATTTCAATAATTTGATAAATCCAATGTTTGATGAAATCAATGTATTGAAGAAACAGTTAATACGAATTACAAAGCAACGAGATATGCTTTTACCACGCCTAATGAGTGGGAAACTTGAAGTGTAATAAGGAGGACCATATGCGTAATTTTATATCTGAAGACGACATAGAACAGGTTATACTTGAAAAGTTAAAAGCGGAACCCTTTAAATATGATATCCTCATTTGTGATGCTGATCCTAGTAAGCGAGACGATTTGAATGATGGCACAGGAAGGGCTTCTAAGAAAGAATGTGTACTTCCTAATGTTATGCTATCTTCTCTCAAACGGATTAATCCTACTATCTCCGAAGAAAAAATTAAGGAAATAGTCAAAAACTTAAGGCAGAACTACACGGGTACGGATATTGTTGATACTAACTATAAGATATACAGACAAATCCGCAATAATATAAAAATTACAGTTCGTAAAAATGGAAAAGAAGATTTTGATTTTGTAAAGCTTATCGATTTTGAGCATCCGGAGAACAATACTTTCACAGCAGTTTCTCAGATGTGGATTCAAGGAAAGGTCTATTATCGCAGACCGGATATCCTTATTTTCATCAATGGAATGCCAATGGTGTTCATTGAACTGAAGAACAGCATCGTTAAGATTGAAGAAGCCTATAATAAGAATTTAAAGGATTATTTAAGAGATATTCCGAATCTATTTGCATTCAATCAGATTTGTGTTCTTTCAAATGGATTAGTAACAAAATTGGGCGCCTTCAATGCAACATATGACTACTTTTTTGAATGGCTTAAAGTTGACAGTGAAAAGGAAAAACTCGATAGAGAAGCTATCCACTCAGCTGAAAATATAAAAGATAGTTCGGTAAGATATTTTGTTGATGGTTTGCTAAACAAAGATAGATTGATTGACTATATCGAAAATTTCATACTTTTTGAAAATCAACGAATAAAAATTATCGCTAAAAATCATCAGTATTTAGGTGTAAACAATCTGATGGAATCAGTGAAAAACAGAAAAGAATTGAATGGTAAATTGGGTGTCTTCTGGCATACACAAGGTTCGGGTAAGTCCTACTCGATGGTTATGTTTGCACGTAAGGTTAAACGCAAAGTAGCTGGTAATTTTTCATTCCTTATTATCACAGACCGTGAAGATTTGGATACACAGATTCATAAGAACTTTGTACGCACAGAAGTTATCGGTTCTAAAGAGGAATGTCAACCAAAGGACAGCAAGCAACTGCGCGAATTTTTAACTACCAACAAAGCATTTATTTTCACGTTGATTCATAAGTTTAGATACGATAAGACGAAGAAGTATCCAGTTCTTTCTACACGTGATGATATCATTGTTCTAGTTGATGAGGCACATAGAACACAGTATAAAGATTTAGCGGAAAATATGAGAACTGCACTTCCTAACGCAAATTTTGTCGCATTTACAGGGACACCTCTTCTTGGCTCTAAGCGCCTTACAAATCAATGGTTTGGTGAGTATGTTTCAGAGTATAACTTTGCACAATCTGTTGAAGATGGCTCTACTGTACCATTATTCTATTCTAGACGCGTTCCAGAAGTAGGGCTTGAAAATGATTTTCTTGATGATGACGTTGTAGATATTATCGAAGAGGAAAACCTTAATGAAGATGAAACTCGCCTATTGGAGAATGCATCCTCTCGAATTTTAGAAGTTATTAAGCGTGATGATAGATTAGATAAAGTAGCGCAAGACATAGCTTATCACTTCCCAAGACGCGGATTTCTTGGAAAAGGAATGGTCGTATCAGTCGATAAATATACTGCGGTCAAAATGTATGACAAGGTTCAGCATTACTGGGCTATCGAAAAACAGAATATTACGAAGCAACGAAATTCTGCTACTACAAAGGAAGAACGTGATCAGCTTAGTCACATTCTTGCCTATATGAATAACGTGGAAATGGCTGTAATTATTTCCGAAGAGAACGATGAAACGACAAAGTTTGCTAAACAGGGATTAAAAATAGCAGAGCATCGTGCAAAGATGAAAGAAATTACACCGGATGGAAGAGATATCGAGGATAGATTTAAAAGCCCAGATGATCCTCTGCAATTAGTATTTGTATGTGCCATGTGGCTAACAGGATTTGATGTGAAGAACCTTTCTACACTCTATCTTGACAAGCCAATGAAAGGTCATACATTAATGCAAGCCATAGCTCGTGCTAACAGAGTGTATCCTGGGAAACCAGCAGGGATCATCGTTGATTATGTAAATGTCTTTAAATACATGAAGAAGGCATTAACAGAGTATGCTAGCGGTGATGACGACACTGAATTTCCAGCGAAGAATATTGATCAGCTCATGGGATATATTGATGGTACGATTGCTGAAGCAGATTCTTTCTTGTTATCATTGAATATTGACTTAGAGAAAATAATTGCAGATGCCAATACTTTGGATAAACTGGATTTATTAAGAAGTGCTTATGACACTATTGTTGCTAAAGATGACTATAAAGAGAAATTCAAAGTTATTCTGAACACGTTAATAAACATCTATGAAGCATCGAAACCAGAAATTTTTGAAAAGAACTGGAATAATGATAAATTTGCACCGCTTGTATATTTGCATGGCCTCTTATATAACACTGTTAATGATGAAAAGGTTGCTCGTGCTAGACGGAAAATGAACCAAATTCTGGACGGTAGTGTAATTACAAGTCAGGATTTCGTTAATTATGTTCGGGAGAAAGAAGCTCAGTACATGATTAAAGGGACAAAGGCCATAGATTTATCTAAAATAGATATTGAACAGTTAAGACAAGAAATAAAATTGGCTGAGTATAGAGCTATTGAAATTAATGATTTGAAGGAATTCATAGAGAATGCGCTGGAACAAATGATTAATAGAAATTGTACAAGAACAAAATTCTCCGAACGGTTCAAACGCATTATTGATTCCTATAATGCAGGCGGAACAGAAAATGAAGATTATTATGAGCAACTTGTGAAGCTTCTTGAAGAACTTCGTCAAGAGGACAATCGTGCCAATACAGAAGGTCTTACTGAAGAAGAATTGGAAATTTACGATTTATTGGTTGCTGGAAAGAAATTGACACAGGTTGAGGAACAAAAAGTAAAACTCTCTGCAAAAAATCTTTATAAGAAATTGGTGGATAATCGTAGTAACCTTCTTGTGGTAGACTGGTATAAAGATGAGCAGCCACGTGCCAAACTTAAATATGAAGTTGAATTATCATTAAATCAGGATCTTCCTGAAAGTTATGATAAAGAAGCATTTGATTCTAAGGTATCCTTGCTCATCAATCATTTTGTCGACATGGCAGTACAAGGGTATGGATGGATCGGTCTGGCCTAGGGTTACATTGAAAATAATCATTTAATTATTGTTATGAAGACTATACTACTAAAAAATTAAGTGGTTAGTTCTATTGGAGATAACAAATATAGTTAATATTACGGGAGTTCTGGGTGTTACAAAAAATAGTGACACCCGGTTTTTGTGATATATGTGGAGGTATCAGACTGAGAGCAGCAGTTAAGTGTATTGGTCCAATAGGTGCTTTAACTGAGTTTTTATTTCCATTTACACTTAGTGGATACTTTTATTTCCAATGAGCATGGCTTTATGGGAATGAATGTGTCACCTCTTATATATGAAACTTAGGCAAGATTTGCTCTTGGGGAAACTTGTAGATGTTGTTGATGAATTTTTTAACATAACTTGAGGTTTTATTTTTGAGAATATTAAGAGTAAAATTATGATTGTTTATTTAAAAATTTCATGATAGAATAAGATTGAAATATTGAATCTTCTGTTATCGGGGATAGGGGTTCGACTCCCCTCCTCACCATTTGCTGCTAACCGATGTATCAGACTCCTCTACCTTTTTTCTGTTGGTCACACAAGTAGCTGTAGAAATACTTATAGACTTAGTAAGTGATTGGTTATTCAATGTATTGAATGTAATGGAGGGCAAGATTATGGTAACAATAATTTCGCAAGGTTCAAAATTTCTAATGTGTCTCGTCGCAGCGGTGGGGAGCTTCGGTAGCATTTATGCAAAGCTAGCGAGACACTACAAAAGAGTATTGCAAATTGTGGAATACTTTTTTGTAGTGTTATATAGATTGAGATTATATTTTGACAGATCCTTCTTTAAATGTGTTAAAAGTGAGAGTATTAGTCCTGATATAAAGGATGAGATGCTTTCGCTGACTGAACTTTTGATGTTTTTAATGTTAGAAGGATAAATTAATAAGGGAAATTTCTTAGAGTGAATATTTTACTTTAGAAGAACAGTATTTTGGAGTGAAACTTGATACAATTATGAAAATTTTCAGGGTGACTAAATAGTCATCCTTTTATTAGTTTATATACTAGTATAGAGAGAAGTGGGAGATTGTTCAGTTAGAAATAGAAAGAAGAAAAAAATTTAGAGAACAACATAAGCTCCAATTTTATATCATTCAGAAAAAATCAATCCTTTTACAACAGAAGTATTTTGTGCCGAATGTGGTTCAGCATTTGGCAGAAAAAATTGGACTACAAGTCGAGGTAAACGTAAGGTTCGACTGTGTAATAATCGATATAGGAATAAAGGCCAGGTTGGATGGTTAAACAATCATATCGATGAGGAAATACTTTAAAAAGCCGTAGTAATAGCGATAGAACTACTGAGTGTGAATGTGGAAATATTGCATGGAAAATGGAAAAAAATAATGGAAGAAAATCAGTTATTAGAAAAGCAGCATAGTATGATACTGGCAGCGTTGATAAATAAGGATTACTGAGAATTTGATTCCTTTAAAATGTGTCAGGTACTGGATAGTATAACAATTCGGAGGATGGGCAGATAACGGTCAGATTTTTAGAGGGGACTGTAGAATTATAGATTATCAAAGGCGCTTTCACAACAACGGAAAACCATTGTTGTGAAAGTGTTTTTCTGGTATAATAATAGGCACTATATATACGGGAGTTTGTCAGTGGGTATTAAAATATCTCAATCGAGAAATGATATTGAAAGCATCCTTCAAAAAAGAGGTTTAAAATTTGCTAAGCACGATTTGGATAAGGCTTTGCTTAATAACAATTATTTTAATTTGTTTAATGGTCTAGAGTCTTTACTTTTACCAGATAAAAATATTAAGCTTTACAATGGAGAGAGTATTGAAGATTTTTTAGATTTGTATAAATTCGACAAAAATCTATCTAGTCAAATTTTTAATCTTGTAATTTCTTTAGAAGATAAATTGAAAAATTCAATTGCTTATTATTTTTCTCAAAAACATTGCCGTACGACTGATACTACGATGGAATACCTTAATCCTCAAAAGTATACCAATCCAATGACTAGACCTAATTATCCATTTCAGAATTATCAGAATGAATCAATCTATAATCACTTTAGTCAGTTTAATCTATTTGGACAAGGTTTTTTAACAAAACTTGTTAAATTTAATGACCACATTGATGCTAATTTTTATAGAGATAGTTCATATGGTTTAACATATTCAGCAAGAAATACGCACCCTTATTATCGGAGTTATAATAGCCAAAATAGGAGTTATTCAAATCCAGACTATAATGTTGCGGTACCTTTTTGGGTAAGTATAGAAACCTTTGATTTTGGAACAATTTTACGATTGCTCCATTATCTTGAAGATGATGTGCTGGATAGTGTAATGAAAGATTTTGGGATTGGAATTCGTCATAGAGCGGAATTTCTGAATATGTTAGATTTTATTAAAGAACTACGAAATCATTGTGCTCATGGCTCATTGATTTCTCGTTTTAGAACTCCGAAGTATATGAAAATAAATGGGAATTTGATACATATTTTTAATTTAACTCCTGTTTATCATAATACTTCGAATTCCTCTACGCCAGCGTCGGTAATAAAATTATTTGATGTGTTAAAAATCTTGAGTTTCTTTGTTGATACTAAACCAATTTACAAACAATTGCAGAAAATTATTTACCGTAATAATAAAAGATTCAAAGGGAACTATGATTTAAATGAAAGACTTCTAGAAAGAATGGGAGAGACTCAGTTATCTGTTTGGAAAAATTATCTTTATAAGAAAGTGAATTTTCAATTTTAGCTGTTGACATCAACAAACTGATATTGTATAATTTAATACATAAGAAAAGCTTTATAAGCATTTGGAGAAACGGTATCTCCATCGATAGAAAACCCTGGCATTTGCCAGGGTTTTCTTGGTTGAGTGACTTTTAGTCCGTTACGCTCTGTAGGGACATTATGATGATCTGATTTTGTTCAATAATATTATTGCAAAGTTAAGCAGCTTCATTTCGTTCTATAGTATATGTAGGCACTGTCAGCACATATTGAGGCAGTATCACTGCTTGTACGAGCTAAAGAGTAGCAAGATTTATAAGAGACTGTGACTGTGAAGTTGCAGTTTTTTTTGGGGGGGGAATGGTATAATGAGATTATAAATGTGAATATTGTTTAAATTTTCTGGAGGATGCATAATGTTGAATTTAGTAAAAGGTCACCAAGTTAGCTTGGTAGAAAACCTATTTGAATCATTTACAAAGTTAACTGAACATCATTTGACGGCGAATGTACACGCAGAAAAAATATTAGAAGTTTTTCAACACTTTATTGCGATTCATGACGAGCCCTTGTTTTTTATTTTGGAATTGCCTGTCAGTATTGATAGAGAAAAAGTGATAGCAAAGAATATTATCAAGGAATCCCATAAGGATGTTTATTATATTGATGGTTGTTCAAGAGAAGAATGCCTAGCACTGTTAATTAGATACGGTGATTTACTTGTTAATGATGGATTAAGTAAGTTTGGATTTGGTGGACATAAAAGTCATGATGAGATTATGCTTGATAGCTATAATGTTGTGACAATTTATAGTAAAGAACTATCGAAATTTAATGACTTTTTTGAACCTCATAATATTCAATTTGTTGAAGAACTAGTGACAGCTTGGAAAACTTTATCTAAGACCTCACCAGGAATCTCTGAAATCTATGAAAGTAATGGAAAAACTGTTTATGATTTGCCTGAAGAATTAGCTGAATGGGGAATATATTTAGCTGAAACTCGAACAGAATAGGCATATCTATAGGATTAGAAAGAGAATATTTCAATTCCTCTAATACCCGAAATTTAACTTGAGTCAATTTATAGAAGGAAAAGCTAGATATAAGCACATGTTGAATGTGTAAGTTTGTTAGTGAAATGTGGATAATCGTTCAAAAATCAGAAGGGCTAGAGATGTATATGTTGGAATTATATCAAAATCCTTCTTATAAAGATCTAGTCGCATTTGGGTCCTTAAAAGAAGGAAAAGAATTTGTATCCAAAATAACTGGATATACTCTAGAAAATGAAGATGATTTTGTTCAAGGTAATAAAGTAGAAATAACGAACATTTATATGAAAGGTTTAGAGTAAAGATGAGTCTCTTATTTGAAGAATTTAAAATCATTTGTTTCTATTTAAATCGAGTTGGAATTACACCAACACTGATGGGTTCTTTGGGATTGGAGTTTAGAACGAAAGAAAATTGGGAGCCGTCTGACATTGACATTCATGTGCCTGGTGACCCTAGAGGTTGGGAAGCACCTGATCATCTCAGAATTTATGACTGGGACAAGATAATGAAAGTGATGAAAGACTTAGGCTACGTCTTAATAGATATTCATGAGCATGAATTCCAAAAGGATAGAGTGAGTGTTGAATTTGGAAGTATCGATTCCTTACCTGATTTTGCAGGAGTTTCGGAATCGGATATAGAGCTTATTCACATTGAAGGCATCACTTTTCGTCTTCCAAGTCTGGAGCAGTATCTAAGTATTTACAAAGCTTCTTCTCAAGATTCCTATCGAAATGATCTCAATGACAATAAGGATTTTAAAAAGATCGAGTGGCTGGAAAGATATTTGTAAATTATCATATGAAAAGTAGTAAGTTTGTAAAACTGGCTACTATGTTATTTTTACTATCATTTTTATTGGTCATTTAATTTATACTATATTGGTTAGTAATAGAATTAGTAAGGAAAAGGATTTTAAATTATAGAATGGATGATGTTTCTTTTGGAAGAAGTGATCAACTTTCCGTTCCACAGTATCATTTTAAAATGATTTTTATTGCCTTTTGTTTATTAGTATAAAAGTAGAATATTACCACAGGTTGAGGCGGTATCACTGCTTGTGCAAGCTGAGGCATCAGCGAAGTAGAAGTAGATGTTCGGCCCATGCAATGAACACCCAAGAAAACGAGGAAGGTGAAGAGTGATTAGCTGCGTGCTAGTCCAAACGGAATGCGCAACATATTGGGCTGATATAAGTATTCAAATGGTGTAGACAAATGCAAATTTGGGGGTATTTTTTGTGTCAACAATTAAAATTGAAAACCTCACATTCTCATATTATGGCTATGTAAAACCTGTATTTGAAAATGTATCATTTTCATTTGATACAAACTGGAAAACAGGGCTAATAGGAAGAAATGGAATAGGAAAAACAACACTATTTAAGCTACTGCTAAACCAAGAAGTTTATAAGGGGAAAATTAGCAAGTAATTTAAAAATATCGTATATTCCTCAAGATACATCAAATTTAGCAGGAAGCTTAAGTGAGTATATTCATCAGCAAGACGTTGATGGAACATTGTGCAAAACAATTCTTAGTAAACTAGATTTTGCAAAAGAATTATTTAAAATGGATATGAAAAATTATAGTGATGGACAAAAGAAGAAAGTTTTAATTGCTGTAAGTTTGTCAAAGCCAGCTCATATATTTGTTTGGGATGAACCATTAAATTATATAGATGTAATATCAAGAATACAGATTGAGGAAATTATAAAAGAAGCAAGTCCTACACTCATATTTGTGGAACACGATAAGAGGTTTGTAGAAGATATCGCTAATAAAATACTACGATTATAAACTAAATAACAAGTTTCAGTTTGTGGATCTAACCCCTTTTAACGATAACCTTATGCTATTGTTAAAAAGTATATGGATATGTTTTTTATGACTGAGGATGTTGAGACGGTAGCACTTTTGTCCAAACTTGATGTCGATAAGCATATAGATGTTGAAATTAAGCTTGATGAGCTTGATTTGACAAGTGCTGAAAGTAAAGCGTCTTATGCACAAATTAAGGAATATATATTAGAAAAACTTGATTTAAAGGTTTCGACACTCTATATTGCACAGATTAAAAAGAAGTGTGGAATTGTACTGAGGGAGAATTATAATAAATCGAAAAAAGAGAAACAGGCTATTCCGCAATGCGCACCGGAAAAAGAGGAAGCTATCATGGATGCGTTAAGACATTTCAAAATGATTTAAGAAAGGAGATGTATTATATGAGGTGGATATTAAAGATAATTTTATTTCCAATAATATTACTTCTATCAATACTAATTTCTTTTCTAAAATTCATAATTAGTGTTAGTGGAATGATTTTAGGAATTTTATCGTTCTTAGTGATATTGGGTTCGCTTGCAGCCCTTATACAAAAAGACACAACTACTTTTATTCAAGCACTGGTAATAGCATTTTTGATAAGTCCCTATGGACTGCCTAAAATTGCATTATGGGTTACAGCATACATTGAATTTGCAAGAGATAGATTAAAAGAAATATAAAGAAACTAATGAGGTGATAGATAAAATACTATCGCCTTTTTCCATGCCAAAAATCAAAAAAGAAAGGAGGAAGATGATGTGAGTATGTATTTATTTGATGAACAGCCTATTATCGCAAATAAAATCAGAGAAAGAGATGAGGACTGGATTCACCTTACTGAAGATGATAAGGGATTTATCTATAACAAATACTTTGTTGATCATCCTGAACAGGTACTTGGCACAATGCGTGAAGTGTCAGGAAGATTTGGCAAGAGATTTACCTTTTGCCTGTGCAAACGGCAGTAATTCATATAAGTACGGCTATGTAACAAAGGATGAGTACCTAAGCGGAAATATCAGAGATAAGCCATTTATTTTAGGACAGATAAAAGCTTATCAAAATGAAAGTAAAACAGAAGAAAAGCAAAAAACAAAAGAACAGGAAATTTTAAGATAAGGGAGCGAACAGCTCCCTTTTACCATGAAAGGAGATATAAAAACATGGATTACAAAACAATAAGGGATAGGATTGAAGATATGGTAAATGATAATCACAAGGACTTTGTTAAGGCGGTTATCAGCATGGAAAAAGGAATTAACGATGAAGGTGCTTTGGATAAGCTCTATGACGCTTATATGGACAATGACACCGTTAATTTGCTGCATGAAGAATTCGACTATATGATTGAGGATTTAAAGGAACAGGGACAGATTAAAGACCTGCCTTATGTTCAAGAGGAGAAAGATAATCTTGTCAATATCGTTGGAAATATTGTAGGAAAGATCGATGTAGTTGAAAGGGAAAATAAGAACGGAGAAGCCTTTAAGGTAGTAAATTTCTCTGTGGCATCCAAAGATGATGAGGGAAATAAGGTATATCATAATTGCTCCGCATACGGAGAAAAGGGTCATATTCCAAAGGACTTTAAGCAGGGAGATTTTGTTAAGCTTTTTGGTCAGATTAGAACTTCCGTTGACGATGACGACAAGGAAAATACTAACATCAGGATACTTTCTTCAAAACTTTTAAAGGCAAGAGAACAGATGAAAGGTCGAGATGAAAAGAAAGAATCTGTACTTGGAGCAATTAAGAAGTTTAAGGCAGAAGAAAAAGCAAAGCCTACTGAAAAGAAAGAAGCTTCTAAAGAAGCTGAGAGATAAATTTATGGTCGGTGTGGTCTTAGGACTGCACCGACTCTTTTGTTATGATAACAATAATCAAAAAATAATAACAAAAAATATAGTCTTGATAACAAAAATATTGAAAAGTAATGCGGTTTGATGTATAATGAATAAAATAGGAGGTGCATGGAATGTATACTGAAATTTCCAAAATAATTGAAGGTGCGTTATCCGGAGACAAGGAAAAGGTCTTTAATTATTCTAAAATATTGGCTAAAAATTTAGAAAATGATGGTAATTTAGCATTATCACGAAAAATAAACAATTTATTGTCAAAAAAAAGAGGAGGAATATTGTCCTTAGACTCATTATCATCTAAGCCAGTTGATGGTGAAAGCAGAATGGACATGGTGGATATTTGCTATCCAATTATTGATAGAGACAAATTAATTTTGAATAAAGAAATTGACAACAAAATCAAGGAGTTTATAAAAGGTTATGAAAATAGAGATAAATTATTAAAAGCTGGAATAGATGAACCTTGTACATTGCTTCTCTATGGTCCGCCGGGATGTGGTAAAACCTCAATGGCACAATATATATCTATGGAGACTGGACTTCCATTAGTAACTGCAAGGCTGGATGGAATGATTTCATCTTTGTTGGGAAGTACAGCAAAAAATATTAGGAAAATATTTGATTTTGCTTCAAGGCAAGAATGTATCTTGTTTTTAGATGAATTTGATGTAATCGCTAAAATAAGAGATGATAAAAATGAGACGGGAGAATTAAAAAGAGTTGTAAATAGCCTTATTCAAAATATAGATGTTTTTAGCAAAGATAGTATTATAATTGCAGCTACAAATCATCATGAATTACTTGATCCCGCTATTTGGCGTAGATTTAATAGAGTTTTGAGCGTTAGTAAACCAACAGAACTTGAAATTAATAGTTTGATTCATACATGTATCGATACATCAAAATTTAAATTTGATATTTCAGATAAGAAAATTGAGAATATATCAAGTTCGCTAATAGGATTAAGTCATTCTGATATTAACACTATAATGAATAATTCTATGAGAAGTTCCGTAATAAATGGGAAAAATGAGATTACATTATTTGATATTTTAAGAGAAGCATTTTTGTTCAAAAATCATTCAATAACTAATAACATAGAGTTCCTTGAATTTTTAATTCAAGGAGGAATGACTCATAGAGAATTGCAAAGTTGTGGATTTCCACTGAGAAGAATACAGATGGTTTCTAAAAAGTTAAAGGGTGAGTAATAATGAAAGAGAAATTGCCAATTAAATTTTTTGCTAAACGTGAAGAGGATAAACAAAGAGTAGAAGGTGGAGGGAAAAAAGAACTTCCTAAATTTGTTCTAAGTGGTAGTGAGTTAAACGAAAAATCTGCTGAATTGTCTCGAATGATTTTTGATGCGTTAGAAGAAGATTGGGAAGACAGAAACATACCAGTTATAATTGAAGCAAAATTAAATAAAGATGCTCATGCTAAAAGCCATAGAAAGAAAATCGAGAATATATTTTTTACTAATAAGAATAATGTTATTGGAGTTTCAGATGAAAATACTTTAATTGTCCGTGTAGATTCTCAAAAAGATGGAGCTAAAATTGAAGAAAAAATAACCGATGTTAAAAATAATGCATATGGTATTTCGGGTATTGACAATATCATTAAATATAAGCCTACTGTATATAAAACGGAAGGCGTCTCTAACTATAAGGTGAAACTTTTTAACTTCAACGAGTTTTCTATTAACACTAGTCATAAAGCAAAATTTGAGATGCTTTTGAGAAATGAACATGTAGAATTCGTAAAAACAAATTATACGAAATCACTGATAATATATAAATTACACAATATATCAAATTTACAAGTGGATAAACTCGTAAATAGCACATTGTTTGACTTAGCAGAAGAATTTGTTCCTATGCCATATGTATCAATTAATTTAGATGTTTTGAATAAAAAAGATGAAATTAAAATAAAAGAATATGATGTTGATAAAAGAAGTGAGATTGTCGGTGTTTTAGATAATGGAATATGTGGGATAGCCCCATTAAAGTCATGGATTTATGGAAATAGAAATTCCCCATATCCAAATGAATTAATATCGGAAAGTCATGGAACATTTGTTGCGGGTGTTATTACATATGGGGATGAGTTTCAAGGAGAAGAAGTTGTCGGGGCTAAAAATATAAGAGTCTTTGACGCTGCGATTTTTCCAGATACTCAAAAGGAAAGAATAGAAGAAGATGAATTAATAGAAAACATTAGAGAGGTTATAAAAAATAACCATAAAGAAATAAAAATATGGAATTTATCAATAAGTATTGTTCGAGAAATATCTGAACAAAAATTTAGCGATTTTGCTATTGCATTGGATGATATTCAAGACGAATATAATGTCCTAATATGTAAATCAGCTGGAAATTGTACTAATTTTGCTAGAGGAGGTGCTGTTGGCAAATTACACGAAGGAGCTGATTCCGTTAGATCATTGGTGGTTGGATCCATTGCAGATAAAAAAGAGTATGGTTGGATATCTGAGCCATATAACTTATCGCCATTTTCGAGAAGAGGTCCAGGTCCGGCATATATAATAAAGCCTGATATTGTTCATTTAGGCGGTAATGCTGGAGTTAATTCACAAGGAGAGATTATTCAAGGGGGAGTAAAATCATTTTCTAAAAATGGAGAGATTGCAGAACAAGCAGGCACTAGCTTTTCCACCCCTAGAGTAGCTGCTTTAGCTGCGGGATTATTAAATGAAATGGATGAAGAATTTGACCCGTTGTTATTGAAAAGCTTAATAATTCATTCAGCTAATTATCCTAATAATACTGAAATACCAGAATTTGAAAGAACTAAATATCTTGGTTTTGGATTACCTGATACCGTTCATAACATATTATATAATACTCCAAATGAAACAACTTTAATACTGCGTGATGTTCTGCCAAAAGGAAGATTTATAGATATTAAAGATTTTCCTATGCCAGAATGCTTGGTAAAGGATGGGTTCTTTAATTTTCAGGCTATTGTAACACTTGTATATGATCCTATTTTAGATCCAACTCAAGGGTTCGAATATTGTCAATCGAATATAGATGTGAGGTTTGGTTCTTATGATGAAAAGGTACCTAGGGATACAAGTAAGAATTGTATACTAAATCCGATTGGAAGGAGTGGGGCTCAAAATATATTGGTGGGTTCATTATATAGCAAGGTCAAAATGAGAGAATCATCGAAAGAGTTTGCGTTAAAAGAAAGAATGTTAATTCAGTATGGAGACAAATATTATCCAGTAAAAAAATATGCAGTGGATACATCTGAGTTAACAGACGGGAACAAATTGAAATATACAACTGCGGATAAAAAATGGTATTTAACAATAGATAACACTTATAGAAGTAGTATTGAAGATAGGGCAGCTATCGAAAATAGGGAATTAAGTCAAGAATTTTGTTTAATCATCACAATTAAAGATCCAACTAATACTTGTAATGTTTATAATGGTATTACACAAAAACTCGATGAATATAATTTTTGGCACAATAATATCAAAATATCAGAAAATATCAATATTAATTTATAAAAGAACATTAAAAATGGGGTAAGAAATTAATTATCTCTCCATCTCCTTACCCATATAAATATCATAGTTTCTACGTATCTTGTAAAGCTCGTCCACAGCAGATTTTGAGGAAGAATACTCTTTCATCAGGGTATTCTTTTTCTCATTCAGTTTATCAAGTTTGTCTAAAATATCCTTTGAATTTGGCAGCTTGAAATAGGACTTTTTAAGCTCGGAAAGGGCATTCTTGTAGAGGGTAATCTGAGCTTTGTATTCCTCAAAAATACCCTATCAGATGGATTAGAACGATATTCTTTGTAATATTCTCGATATTTTTTAATGGTATGGACTTGCTCCATCGTAGCGGATAACTGTTCCATCTCCTTATCAATTGCTTTGATTTTATCTTGCAAATGTTGCCTTTCATCAGCCGATTTTTGTATGTATTCATCAAGCTGCTGAACGGATTTAATCTCATGTTCTCTGATAAAGATAACGGACTCCGCCATCGTATTCAGATTATGTTTCGTTGCCCAGTATCAGGTAATGAAGACAGCATTGAGATCATGCTTTCTAAGCAAATTACCGAACTGTACCCAATATCCAGGTTATTCATGCAACACACAAATTTTTCAATGTATATTGGAGTGGGATCATTTATTGCTTTTTCAACAGCACTTTTTTGTATATTTGTAAAAATTGTTTCGATGAAGTATGGATTGCTTAATACTCTTGCTAAAACAACATCAAAATATTGTGATAACAAAAAATATTATAATAGAAAATCAATATTTTTTTCCTTGTATAAAAAAGAGATGGGACGCTTTTTAAGCTCGTACATGGCGGTCTTGAATGTAGGCTTTGGTGTAATACTTTTATGTGTTTTTAGTATATTTTTGCTTTTTAATTCTGTGGAACAAATAGAAGAGTCTTCAGGAATAGGAAATATAAATGAATATCTCTCAAATTTTGCTCCATTATTTATCGCATCTATGCTATCGCTCAGTTGCCCAGCAGCTTCAGCGATATCTTTAGAAGGAAAAAACATTTGGATTTTGCAAAGCTCTCCTGTTAAGGTAAAAATGATCTTAAATTCCAAGACAGCTGTAAACCTTACACTTCATTTGATTGGGTATATGATTTCTATATTTGCATTTATGCTAAAACTTGATATGAACTTTATTCAAGCTATTAACCTAATAATTGTTCCTATATGCTATTCGATCTTTATAACAGTGATAGGAATTTCCCTAAATAAAAAGTATCCAAATTATGAATGGGAAAGCGAGATGATGGTTGTAAAGCAGAGCATAAATGTACCTATAACAAACAAATTAGAGAAGAATTATTAGACGATGCTGTTGCGGAGGTAATAATAAAGTTAGTAAGCAATCCTAAATTTGCATCTATGATGCAAGAAAAAATTAACATGAAGGTTGATACATCTGCTATTGAAAAAGAGATAGAGAATTATCAAAAAGAGCTAAAAAAAGTCATTCTACGAAATTTAAGCTAATTGAGGAAATAGATAATTTAGATGTTGATGATAAGCACTACAAACGAAGAAAATAGGACTTAGATGATAGACTTTATCGTATGTACGATAAAATCGAAGAATTAGAATCATTGTTAATTGATGCAAAAGCAAAGAAACAAACTATTGAAGCTGAAAAACTTACAGGTAATAATATATATAAGGTTCTGATCTATTTTGACAAGCTGTATAAGGTGATGAACGAAGTAGAGCGTAGGCAGTTAATAGAAGCTTTGATAGCTGAAATTCAAATTTATGAAGATAAACAACCTAATGGACAGTGGCTAAAGGATATTACTTTCCAGCTTCCTATCATAGACGAAGATTTGAATATAGGTTTGGACAATAATGAGTAAGTTGAGTGTGTGGTACTGCTTGTGCGAGCTGAGGCATCAGTGAAGTAGATGTTGTAGTTGTTTTGAGATGGGGACGTAGAGGATATAAACGTATGCGTGATAAGTTTTTTATCATAGATATGGGCTATGTAATGAACTGATTATATAATTGGACATTAATAGTTGATAATTATGAAGAACCCTCAGCTACTGGAGTTGGTTATGAACTTGTCGCAAAGTTTGGTCAAGAGTTTGTGGAATTATATCATGGGATTTATTTTAAATAATGACAAATTAGTGTTGTGGGGGGACAATAATGCTGGAAAAAACACTAGAAACTTCATCAGGAGTGATTCATTATTGGATAAATGAAATTAATAAACAATCAAGAATCGCTCTTATTTTTTTACCGGGACTCACTGCTGATCATAGACTGTTTGACAAACAGATAGAATATTTTAAGGATAAGTTCAGAGTATTGGTGTGGGATGCACCTGGACATGCTTCGTCATATCCTTTTGACCTTGATTTTGATTTGTTTGATGAAGCAAAATGGCTGAATGAAATATTAATAAATGAAGGAATTGATCAACCAATCTTAATTGGACAATCAATGGGAGGTTATCTAGGGCAGGTTTATGCAGAACTATATTCTGAAAAACTAAATGGTATTGTTACAATTGATTCACCTCCTCTTCAAAGGCGGTATTATACCGTAATAGAATTATGGTTATTAAAGAGGGTAGAAGCAATATATAGATTCTATCCATGAAAAACACTTTTGAGACAGGGAACGAAAAGCGTATCAACAACTGAATACGGAAGAAAATTAATGATGGATATGATGATGGTTTACGATGGGAACCAGAAAAGATATGCTTATCTAGTAGGACATGGATATAGAATCTTAGCAAAAGCAGTAGAAAAAAATTTGGCTTATGAAATAAAATGTCCACATATGGTGATATGCGGTAAAGAAGATCGAGCAGGTTCTTGTATCCGATATTTGAAATCATATGAGAAAAAATCGGGAAATCCTGTTGAGTGGATTGATAATGCTGGGCATAATTCCAACACAGATAGACCAGATGTTGTAAATAAATTGATTCATGAATTTGTGAAAAAAGTGTGCCAAATAAATCCTAATTTTTAGAGATTAACCCTTTTAATGATAACCTTATGTTATTGTTAAAAAGTATGTGGGTATTTTCTTCATGACTGAGGATGTTGAGGCGGTATCACTACTTGTACGGACTGAGATATAAGCAGAAGAGACGTTGAAGTATATTTATAATGGGTATTTTTAAAGGAGGATATTTATGTTAGGAGCAATTATTGGAGATGTTGTTGGGTCTGTTTATGAATGGAATAATATTAAAACAAAAGACTTTCCATTTTTTAGAGAAGACTGCTTTTTCACAGATGATACGGTGATGACCTGTGCCGTTGCTGAAGCCATTATGAATGGTGGTCAGAAGGATGACTTTATTGATGCCATGAAGAAGTATGGTAGGATGTATCCTGATGCTGGTTATGGTACTAGGTTTGATGTATGGATTCATAGCAATGATCGCACCCCTTATAATAGCTTTGGAAATGGCTCTGCCATGCGTGTTTCTCCCTGTGCTTGGGTCATGGCTTGTTGCTTTTGTGCACGAACAGGTACCTGGCCAACTAGCAGAGCTCTTGCGCGACTTTCCGCAGAGGTGACTCATAATCATCCAGAGGGCGTCAAAGGCGCTATGGCGACGTCTGATGCTATCTTTATGTGTCGGTATTACTTTGGGGGCTACTGTAGTGACTACGGACAACCAATCAATGATAACCCTATAGAATGTAAGAGACGTATCAAGGAGCACATAGAGCAGGAGTATGGCTATAACCTTTCTCAATCACTAGATGAAATTCGTCCTAATTATCGTTTCAACGAAACTTGTCAGGATACGGTGCCTCAAGCCATCATTGCATTTCTTGAAAGTACAGATTTTGAAGATGCAATTCGAAATGCGATTTCTCTTGGCGGAGATAGTGATACTCTCGCTGCCATCACAGGAAGTATAGCCGAAGCAGCTTATGGTATTCCTGAGTGGATCACAGACAAGGTTTATACCTATTTAGACGAGCCTTTAAAAGAAGTGCTCAGACGCTGGGAAGAATTCGTTATAATCAAATAATCGTATATATTAGCGTATGCCCATACGTTAACGGGACATGCTGATTGATGTTAACGTTGTAGCTTTGAAGGATGGGGGTGATTTTTTGCGACTATACGAAAATAAAGAAGAACTCAAAACTGAAATAAATAAAACATTTGAGAAGTATATTGTAGAATTTGATAATATTCCAGAAAGCTTAAAAGATAAAAAAATTGATGAAGTTGACAGAACTCCGGCAGAAAATCTTGCCTATCAGGTGGGATGGACAACTTTAGTTCTTAAATAGTAAGAAGATGAAAGAAGTGGGCTTCAAGTAAAGACACCATCGGATGAATTCAAATGGAATCAACTTGGTGAATTATATCAATGGTTCACAGATTCTTATGCTTATTTATCATTGCAAGAGTTAAAATCTAAATTAAATGAAAATATTAATTCTATATATGTAATGATTGATTCATTAAGTGATGAACAATTATTTAAACCACATATGAGAAAATGGGCTGATGATGCGACTAAAACAGCAGTGTGGGAAGTTTATAAGTTTATTCATGTGAATACTGTAGCTCCTTTTAAAACTTTCAGAACAAAAATCAGAAAATGGAAGAAGATAGTACTATAAATCCCAGTTTATCGAGCTAATCCCTTTTAATGAGTAAAATGAATTTATTAATTTCTAAAAGCAATAGAAGTAAATCTGTGTGTAACTGCAACGAGTAAGTTGCAGTTTTTATTTTGAATAATTAATTGAAACAATAAGATACCTCATAATAAAATGTTAAAAAAAGCATCTTGTAAAACATGAAAATCAATTGAAAGGATAATGAAAATATACAGAAAATCCTTGACATTGCATTTTTATTTTGATACTATCATTCTGACTTCGAAGAACAAAAATTCTTTTTGCTTGAGAAGAATAATTAAAAAATTTTAAAAGGAGCTTGTTATGTCATCGTTAAAGAATAATAAAACGATTAAGTATGCCTTGAGAAAAACCTCAGTTGCTTTTGGTTCTGTTGCGGTCGCAACAATGATTGCAGTTTCGGGTATTGCCACTGTATCTGCCGATGAAAACTCATTAGTTGCTACATCTGTTACTTCAACTAAAGCGGTAGCTGGTGAAGAAACAAAAGAAGTTCCTGTTCCAGAGAAGTTGGAAGAAGCTAAAACTGCAGCAACAAATGAAGGTCTTGAAGTCAATGAAACGGAGACTAAAAAGCAAGATTCTGAGGAAGCTGCTGCTAAAGATTACGAAAAACAAGTTACTGATATTAATAAAACTGTAGCTGATTACAAAGCTGAAGTTGCAGCAAATCAAGAAGCTTACGAAAAAGAAAAAGCTGAAGTTGATGCTAAAAATGCTACTGCACAAGCAAACTACGATAAAGAGCTTACAGCTTACAACGAAAAACTTACTGCTTATAAAAACGAATTGACAGAAAAAACAGCTGAAAAAACAGCAGTAGAAAAAAGTAATGAAGAAGCACGTGTTGCTTATGAAAAAGCGCTTGAAGAATATAACACTGCTTTAGCAGTATACGATGCATCTGTAAAAGCAAATAAAGGAGCTACTGAAGGTAATAAACTAGCTCAAGCAGAATATGAATCTAAATTAGCTGAATACAAGACTAAAAAAGCTGCTTATGATGAAGCACAAGCTGCTTACTTGATTGAACTTGAAATTTACAACAAGAAAAAAGCACAATACAATGATGCTAAAGATGCCTTCAATAAGATGGTCGCAGAGCGTGGTGGAAATCCTGAGAAATACAAACAAGATTTGACATTCCTCTCTGAAGAACTTGCTGATGGCGAAACAACTAAAATCACACACCAAACAACTGGATTAACAACTTACTTGACCAAAGAAGGTCAATCTCGTATGTACGGTGATGGGAAAGCTACAAAAATGTATGAAACAAAGAATCTTCAAGATTCTGATTTGACAACTACAAACCCATATGCCAACAATGAAATCGAGTGGGGTCTTGTAAAAGTCGGAGATAAATTTGATGTGACATACACAGGACTTACTCAAGCTAAAATTGTAAAAGGTAGCGAAGAAAAACGTATTGCAAAAGTTGTTTATAAATATGAAGTGAAGAGCCTTCCATCATCAGATGGAAAAGGAATCGTTCAAATTTATAACGATCCAGCGGTTACAATGACAATTGGTAGCTCAACTGATACTGAAAATCCAATTACTGTCGGTGTTGACATTGAATTTTATGATGAAAATGATCAATTGTTTGATTTGTCACAATACAATGCAATCCTTGCCCTGAACTCACTTAACCATTGGAATGGTGCATCTTATGTTGAAAACGACAAACCTCGTACTTTAGTTGTTGAAGCTAAAGATATCGAAGGCAATACAGTTCGTGGAACTTGGGATCCGTATTCAGATGGAAGTGAGCCAAAACTTGATGGTGCGGACGTCGTTGTGAAAAGCGGAAAAGCTGACTTCGGTAGTGCAGAAGTTGATATCAATGCTGACAATCCTTTGAAAATTGTAGCTCAAAAAGCAACATGGGTTGATGATGCCTTTAAAGTAACTGAAGAAACAGTAGTTGATGCTACAACAGTGAATGCATCTGGTGGCGGAAATGGTCACTCAGTTGGTACTGAAGATTACACATTTGGTGATAAATCAGACGTTATCGGTACTTACACTGTAGACGCAACATCAGGTGTTTTGAGATACACACCAATAATGAAACATCAAAATACTCCTCACGTTGAGTCAGTAAACATTGGTGACAAAGAGTTTATCAAACTTCCAAATTCAAGTGTTGATCAAGATTCTACTACCAAAGAAGTATCCTCTAAAGAACAAAATCAATACATGGATCAAGGTGCTACATTTAATGCAGACTCTTCAAGTCAAACTAAGGGTTGGGATGATCCTAAGAGCCCTTACCTTTACTACGGTGGTGGTGCTGTTATTTTGAAAGATGGTCATCTTGAATTTACAGCAAAAGGTGCTAATGCAACAGACGAAGCAACTCTCTATTGGTTCTCTATCAATTCAAATGTTGCCTTTCCTCAAGATCCAGGTGAAGAGCCAGTTAAACCAACTGAACCAACACCTCCAGTTAAACCTGAAAAACCAGAATTGACAGAAGTGCCAACTGTTAAAGAAAAACCAGTTCCACCAACAGAACCAGAATATAAAACTGTACCTGTCTTACCAAGCGAACCAGTTAAACCAGAAGCACCTGAGTTACTTAAGGATCCAGTTAAGAAAGAAACAGAAAAACCAGTTGTTGAATGGAATAAAAATGTTGTGCTTATCAAGAAAAATGAAAAACCACAACCTAAGCCAGAGCCTAAGCCAGAACCTAAGCCAGAGCCTAAGCCAGAGCCTAAGCTAGAACCATCTAAGAAATCATTGCCAAATACTGGCTCGGTTGAACAATCATTCATGACTTATTCAGCCCTTATTGGTTTAGCTACTGCCGGTTATGCTTTGTCAAGAAAGAAAAAAGCAGACTAGTATTATTACTACCAAAAAAGATTAAACAACTAATTTATCTAGAGGCTTTAGTCCTATATTGCACAGGACTAAAGCCTTTTAAATTATGTGGTTTTCAGTCCATATCGCTCCGTTAGGTGCGAGACAAATGAACCACCCGCTATGAGGGTTATACCAAAAAACTCCAAACGCGATACAATTAAGGTGTTCAAGCTAATTCTAAAGCGAAAGGAGAAAAGTATAGCTCAAAAAGCACAGAGTTTATCTCACACAAAGTGGATGTGTAAATATCTCATTTGTAGTTTGACGATAATGTCAGCATATTTCTTAAAATTGACCGTTTGTATTTGTAAAACTTCTGCCTTCAACTGCTCTATCGCGATCAAAGAATCCTTAAGTTGCTCTATATTTTTACGAAGAACATCTGCCTGCTCTGTAAGAGCCTTAGCAACATCATCAGGTTTTTTTAAAGAGATCAAACGGCTCTTTATATCCTTGAGAGAAAAGCCTAGTGATTTTAATGATAGAATCTGATGGAGTAGCACTATATCTTTATCGGTATAAAGCCTGCGACCACCCTCACTTTCTGCCGATGGGAAAGCAAGCTCCTCTTTATCGTAATATTGTAGAGTACGGATGGTAATGCCGATTTTCTTTGCTAGTTGTCCAACTGTCATAAACCCTTCTGGAATAACTCTATATTTGGTCATACTTACCCACCTCCTCATAAATATTGTAAATCGTTACGTAACGTCATGAATAAGAGTTTTTGAAAAATAATTCTTTTGTAACCGCTTTTTTCTGCTATAATATTACTAGATAGAAATGTGGGAGTTTCAATCATGGTTACAAAACGGTATTTGAAAAGTGTTATTGTTGTGATGGTCTCGGTTTTTATGTCCTTGACCGTTTTGCAAGGTGTTCAAGCCCAGCAAACTGGACTCGATTACCAAAGTCTCAACCTGTTGCCTTTTACTGGCAATAAGCAGCTCGTTCTAGGTGAGTTTGATCATTTAGGTCGTGCGACTTCAGCTCACATACAGTTACAAGATAAGGATGAACCAAAGCAGAAAAGAGAGCCACGGCTTACCTATAACCCAGTTGGTTGGCATAATTATAAAATGTCCTATGGAAACAAAGGAAAGAAAGCCTGGTTGTTCCATAGAGGGCATCTGGTTGGCTATCAATTTAGTGGCTTATCTAATGAAGGGAAAAATTTAGTTCCTTTGACAGCTTGGACCAATAGTGGAAATTATAGTGGGACTGCAGATAGTAATAGTGAGGGAATGCTCTACTATGAAAAGCGCTTGGATAGTTGGTTGGCCACTCACCCTAATTACTGGCTAGACTACAAGGTGACTCCGGTCTATACAGGTGATGAATTAATTCCGAGACAAGTCATTTTGCAGTATGTAGGGATTGATCAAGAAGGAAATCTACTGCGTATAAACCTCGGAAGTTCGAAAGAATCTGTAGATGCTTATGGGATTACCACCGTCACCTTAGACAACTATTCTAAGAATGCAACGATTGATTATTTAAAAGGAACAGCGACTCCATCACTGGTTCCGACTGAGCCAAGTAGTCAACCTCAACCTTCAAGTCCTCCTGTAGATACGCAACCAAGTCAAGCACAACAACCGAGTCAATCAGTTGAACCTGCGCAACCAATACAACCCGTTGAATCAGCCGAACCAAGTAGTCAACTTGCTCCAGTTGTTTACGTTGCAAGAAATGGAAGCGCCGATGTATATTGGTATTCTTTAGACAATATGCCTCGTAATACCAATTTTTCTAAGGTGGTTCAGATGTCAGAAGAGCAAGCGCTGAATCTTGGAAAGAGGCATACATCTAAAGAATAAAGCTAGGATTTAAGCATATAAAAAAGCCCTGTAGGGCTTTTTGTGTGCAAGCTAATCTTGGAAAGTTAGAAGTTATGAATTATCTCCTCCAATATCTTGCAAAGCTTTTTATTAAGTTGTATACTAGAACATGATTTTGTGTAATCGTTTGCATAAACTGATGAATGATGAGAAAGAAAAGTAGGAGACGAGAACAGATGGAATTAACAGCGATTTATCACCGGCCTGAATCGGAGTACGCCTATCTTTATAAGGACGGCCAGCTCCACATTTGCATCCGAACCAAGAAAGAGGATATCAAACGGATTGTATTGCACTATGGGGATCCTTTTATTTTTATAGAAGATCTATATGAGGCAACCAAGGAAATGGAAAAGGTGACCTCAGATGATTTGTTTGATTATTGGCAGGTGTCGGTATCAGTTGGCCATGCACGTATCCAGTATCTCTTTGAATTAGAGGACACAGCGGAAGAAAAAATCTTGTATGGAGATCGGGGTGTGGCAGCCTACACCAAGGAGAACCTGGACTTCGTCATGAATGGCTTTAAGCTTCCCTTTATCCATGAGATTGATGGGTGTGCTGTTCCAGATTGGGTGGCGCAGACAGTTTGGTATCAGATTTTTCCTGAGAGATTCGCCAATGGGAATCCATCCATTTCCCCAGAAGGTGTCCGCCCTTGGGATGCGTCTATTGCGCCTACCATGTTGGATTTCTTTGGTGGAGATTTGCAAGGGATCATCGATCACTTGGACTACTTGCAAGAGTTAGGGATCACAGGGCTCTACCTTTGTCCGATTTTTGAATCGCCGAGCAACCACAAATACGACACCATCGATTATTTTGAAATTGACCGGCATTTTGGTGATAAGGAAACCTTCCGCCAGCTAGTGAAAGAGGCCCATGCGCGTGGGATGAAGATCATGCTGGATGCCGTCTTCAACCATATTGGCTACGATTCACCCCAATGGCAGGATGTGGTCAAACACGGGGAGGATTCGATTTATAAGGACTGGTTCCATATCAAAGAGTTCCCTGTCTACTCAGATAATCTGTGGAATAGTCGCGACTTGTCTTACCATGCTTTTGCCTTTGCGGGCTATATGCCCAAGCTCAATACGGCTAATCCAGAAGTGAAAGACTATCTCTTGAAGGTTGCGACAAACTGGATTGAAGAGTTTGATATCGATGCTTGGCGACTGGACGTGGCCAATGAAATCGACCATCAATTCTGGCGAGATTTCCGTAAGGCGGTCTTGGCCAAGAAGCCAGACCTCTATATTCTTGGGGAAATCTGGCATTCGTCCCAACCTTGGCTCAATGGTGATGAGTTCCATGCAGTGATGAACTATCCTCTCTCTGAGAGTATCAAGGATTATTTCCTGCGGGGGCATAAGGAGACGCAACGCTTCATTTGGGAGATCAATAGCCAGTCTATGTACTACAGGCAGCAGATCTCTGAGGTCATGTTCAACCTCTTGGACTCCCATGATACAGAGCGCATTCTGACGACGGCCAAAGGCGATCTCCAGTCAGTCAAGTCTGCCCTCGCCTTCCTATATCTGCAACGAGGAACGCCCTGTATCTATTATGGAACGGAGCTAGCCCTCATCGGTGGCCCAGACCCAGATTGCCGCCGTGTCATGCCTTGGGAGCGCGTGTCAGCAGACAATGACATGCTGAATTTTATGAAGGACTTGATCCAGCTACGAAAAGAAGTAGCAGAGTTGATCCAACATGGAAAAGTGAGTCTGAAAGAAGTAGAGCCAGATGTAGTGGCAGTAGAATGGCAGCATGAAGGTCAGATTCTCAAAGCCTACTTTAACCACTCCAAGAAAGACTTTGTCTTAGAAAGAGAACAAGCAGATCTGATTAGCCTTGGGAGCATCTCTGATGATCAATTGGATATCCAACCAAATGGATTTGTTATTTATAGAGAAGAATAGTAAGAAAGAAGCCTGGAATCAAAAGATTGCAGGCTTCTTTTAATAAATAGTTTCTTTATTCCTGCCCTTATATTATAATGGGAGATGAGAAAGGGGGAGACGGTGATGAAGATCTTAGCAATCAATCCTATTTCGTTTAAAAAAAGAATGACAGAATTTCTGTTTGATTATCTTTTCATTCTAGCTTATTTAGTACTTCTGTTTTTAGGTTCGATGCTTATTTACATCATCTTTTTTAATGGCGTCCCAGAGTTTACAGAAATTCAGTCGCAGTGGCTTGTATTTTTCACCTCTATTTTCCCAATCACGCTCCTGTTCACATTCTTGGATTATAAAAATGATGGCAGTTTTGGAAAGGCAAAAGCGGGACTTGAATTGATCTACCAGAAAAAAACAGTGCAGGCAAGCTTGATTAGAAATGTCATCAAGTTTTTACCTTGGCAACTCGGTCATATGGGCACGATTCATGGCTTCTATAGTGATTTTGATGGGTTATCCATTATCCTTTCTATTTCAGCGACTTTACTCGCGCTTTCCTTACTGGCGATGACGATGTTTCGGAAAGATAAGAGGCATCTAGGAGACTTGCTAGCCCTTACGCAAGTCCAACAAAAAGAAGCATAGGGTAGAGTTTGTTTATCCTATCCTTAAAGAAAAAGACAAATATAGTTAGGAAGTATCTGTATGATTGAGACTGTTGAGTTTACAAATCTTTGTATGGTAAGAGACGGCGATAGAGTTCTTGTTATTGATCGTAAAAAAGAGGACTGGCCAGGCATAACCTTTCCTGGTGGTCATGTCGAAGTGGGAGAATCATTTACGGAAGCAGTAATCCGTGAAGTGAAGGAAGAAACTGGCTTAAGGATCGCTTCTCCGCAGATCTGTGGAATGAAAGATTGGGTGGAAGACGGCATTCGTTATGTAGTTCTCTTTTATAAGACGGAAAAGTTTGAAGGAGACTTAATATCCTCTGAAGAGGGGCAAGTCTGGTGGGAGAACCTGAAAGAATTGCCAAATCTAGACCTCTCCTTAGATATGGAGGATATGCTTCGTATCTTTCTTGAAGAAGACCTTTCTGAATTTTTCTACTACCAAGACGGAGAAAACTGGAATTACGATTTAAAATGAAATATTTAAATTGTTTTTTAAAAAAGAACTAATGAATGACAAATAAATGTAAATAATTTTAATATTAAAGAGAAGCTCAATCAAACAATTATTGTCATAAAATTATTTAAAAAATAATAGAATTGCACTTCGTATTAAATCGTAACAAAATAGAGTGGCAATCGGAAGGTCCCTTAATATTTTTCGTTTTAAATCATATTTTTTTAAATAGAGAAATTTGGGAGGAAAATTTTCTCTATTTTTTTTTGCTAAAATTTAAAATTTCAAGGGAAATAAAAATAGCATAAATATTTGGTATAATTTAGTTTAAAATATTGACTTTAATTGTTAAAAGTAGTACTATATTTTTGAATTATTTTAAATAATTCAACGTATTTAAGAAACGGTGTTGGTTTTTTAAATATGATTATTAAAAAAGTGTAGGAAGAAGGAAATATTTAATGGTGAAAAAGTTTAAGATTAAGCCGTTTTTAATATTTTTTGTCTCGATTCTGACCGTCTTGGGTACATTATTTGCATCAAATAATGTTGCTTTTGCAGATGGGAAAGAATTGACAGGTGTAGTAACTGACATCAGTGTCCTCAATATGTCGGATTCCAAATTGGAACCGAATAGTGATGGTACTTATCAGATTATTACTAATCGTTCAAATCAGTTCTTCGTTCAATTTGACCTGAAAAAATATGATGGCAAATTGGCTAATGGCGATTACTTTGATGTGGATATTCCAACTCCAGTAACCGTCTATAACGGAACAACTGAATTGTATGATAAGGAAACAAAAGTTAATATCGGTACTGTGGTTGTTACTGCTAATGGTGATAACCAAGGCGGTAAGGCTCGTGTTACTTTGAAAAACCTAGATGAGTTTCAAGCCAAAACTGGTGGAGACACCGTCAAGGGTGTGAAAGGTAATTATGCAATTACTTTCCTATTTAAGAGTGACCAAACAGCAACACCGCTTACCTTTGAAAATAAAGGTGTTGGGAAGACCATCACACACACCTTTACTTCTAAGACCGTTGACAGCAAACAAGAAGGTTTCGAAAACTATGCTAAGGTCGGTAACGATGTTGTAAGTAAAGAATGGACTTCAGTTAAGTTAGCAGCTATCGGTTCAGTAGGTAAAGGAGATGTATACTCTCCATGGAGAATTCGTGTTAACACAGGAAGACAAGACTATGGTAAGAACTTAGTTTTGAATGACTTCCTTCCAAATACATCTGAGTTTGCTCCTATCCAGTATATCCCAGAGTCATTGGTCGTTTATTCTTCTGCTACATTGAACGATGGTACTTCTCAAGTTCCTTCTGATGCTAAGAAGATGGTGGAAGGTACTGACTATACTGTAGCTTGGAATGAGAACTATACTCAGTTCAAAATCATCTTTGCTGATGGATCTAAATCGTATTGGGTAGAATACCACACAACAACACCAGGTGATGGAAGAAAAGTTCAAAACGTTATCCAGTTGACTACAGCAGATGGAACTGCACTTACTCAACGTAGTAATCGTACAAATTTAGATTTCAAAGCTGAACGTGTATCTCTTGTAAAAGGACAAATCGAAGCTTCTACAGCCTTCAAGATTAAGATCAACAAGACAAATGCCTTCACATTGGTTCCAGTTGCAGGCGCTGTTTATACAGTGAAGTCAGAAGATGGAACTATCACTACAGAATTGACTACAAATGAAAAAGGTGTAGCAATCTCTGATGAGTTTGATCAAAAATATGTTGGTAAGACATTCATCATCAAAGAGAAAACAGCTCCTGCTGGATATACTCTTGATGAAAAAGAATACAAGGTAACTCTTGGAGCTGAAGGTTCTAAGATCAACCTTCAAGATGAACCAATCGCAGCAGATTTCTCAATCACTGCTAAGAAAGTAATTGCTGGAAATCGTCCAGTAGCCTTAAAAGATGGTGAGTTCAAGTTTGATTTGTACAATGCAAATAACTTGACTACTCCAATTGCTTCAACAACAAACAAAGCAGATGGAAGCATCACATTTGAAGGTTTGAAAGCTAAAGGTCCTGGTACCTACAACTATGTCATCAAGGAAAATACTGAAACTAAAGTTCCAGGTATTACATTTGATGAGAATTCATACGAAGTAACAGTTGTTGTTAAAGCTGAAGGTGGAACACTTAAAGCTGAGGTTACAACTCAAGCACCAACTTTAACAAACACATATGAGCCATCACCAGCTCGTGCTACATTCAAAGCAACTAAAAATTTAGTAGGTAAAGAACTTGCTAACGAACAATTTGAGTTTGAATTGAGCGAAGGTGGTAAAGTCATTGCAACGTCTTCAAATGGTAAGACAGTCAATGGTGTTGAAGCAGCAACAAATGAAGTAGTCTTCTCAGTTCTCTATACTGAAGCTGGAGACCACGAATATACAATTACAGAAAAAGCTGGTACAGCAGAAGGAATTACTTACTCTAAGGAAAGCTATACAGTTCATGTTAAAGTTGTAGATAATGGTGAAGGTAAACTCGTAGCGACTGTCACAGAAGCTGACGAAGCTCGTGAGTTTACAAATACCTATAAAGCTACTCCAGCAGAAGCTGTCATTAAAGCAACTAAGGAATTAGTAGGTAAAGAACTTACTAAAGAACAATTCGAATTCGAATTGAGTGAAGGCGGAAATGTTATTGCAACATCATCAAACGGTAAAGAAGTTGAAGGTGTTGACGTAGCG
>NZ_JVIQ01000014.1:0-14638 GCF_001072745.1 Streptococcus sp. 400_SSPC
AACAGGCCCAAAATGTGATATAGGTTGACAAATTAACATTTGTCAGACTCCCACCGGCTCCATTTTTATACATGCAAACGACAAATCCTTGTCGTTTTTTGTTTCTTTAAAATCTATCAAGCAATGATATCTTGTGAGCGATTCCTAAATTTTTTGTTGACAGGAGGAGCGCTTTTCCGTATAATGGATACTAGTTTGGAAGATTACTCAAGAGGCTTAAGAGGCCGTGTTGGAAACGCGGTAGGCGTGTAACAGCGTGCGTGGGTTCGAATCCCATGTCTTCCGTAAGAGAAAGGAAAGCAGATCAGTTGATCTGTTTTTTTTGTTAAGCAGGATTGGCAATGGGTAAGAGTGTCTTCTTTGGCGGATTTCCTGTATAATAGAAGGAAAGAACGGACGAAAAGGAGTGCAAGGTGATTACACAACTGGACACAAAATCGGTTTATACCTTTATGGACAGTTTAGTCTCTATTAGAGACTATATTCAGCGTGCCAAAGAAATGGGTTACCAACAGATTGGTCTCATGGATATAGATAATCTATATGGGGCCTACGAGTTTTTAGAAGAGTGCCAAAAAGCTGGTATTGGAGCTGTCCTAGGTCTTGATTTAGAAGTTGAGTTACCAGCGGGGCCCTTGTCTATTCGTTTGCTTGCATTAGGTACCGTAGGTTATAAACATTTAATCAAGATTTCCAGCATGAAAATGATGGGAACAACTGACTGGTCGGCCTTTCAACACTTTTTGGATGATCTAGCCATTATCGTTCCCTATTTTGAAGGGATTGAGTATTTAGACTTGGGTCAAGACTTTGCGATTGGTGTCTTTCCAGATACTCCAGCGAAACAGTTTTCTCGTCCTGTTTTCCCCCTCCATACAGTCCGCTATTTTTCAATGAGTGATTTGGAGAGTCTTCAGATGCTCCATGCCATTCGCAATAATTGCAGTCTGAAAGAAGTGGGAGCTGTTGACACTTCTATGATGTTACTGCCACCAGAAGAGTTGGAGCGGGCCTTTGCTCATAACTATCCAGATAGTATTTCTTATCTAGAGAAGACTCTTGCGGCTGTTCATTATGAGATTGATACGCAATTAAAGCTTCCCCGCTTCAATCCAGAGAAACCTGCAGTCGAGGAATTACGTGAGTTGGCTGAGGAGGGCTTGAGAAATAAGGGGCTGGACCAGACAGTCTACCAAGAGCGTTTGCGTCATGAATTAGATGTCATCCATCAGATGGGCTTTGATGACTACTTTTTGATTGTCTGGGATTTGTTACGGTTTGGTCGAAGCCAAGGTTATTATATGGGGATGGGACGTGGATCAGCAGTTGGTAGTCTAGTAGCCTATGCTTTAGATATCACAGGGATTGATCCAGTCAAGAACAATCTCCTCTTTGAGCGTTTCTTGAACTTAGAGCGCTATACCATGCCAGATATTGATATTGATATTCCAGATGTTTATCGTCCCAAATTTATCCAGTATGTTAAAAATCGCTACCGCAGTCCTCATGTGGCTCAAATTGTGACCTTCTCAACTTTTGGAGCCAAACAAGCCATTCGAGATGTTTTTAAGAGATTTGGAACCCCAGAGTATGAGTTAACCAACCTCACCAAGCGGATTGGCTTACGGGATACCTTGGCTTCCGCTTATGAAAAGAATGTAGCTTTTCGCCAAGCCATCCAAAGTCGTCCAGAATACCGGAAGGGCTTTGAAATTGCGAAGAGGATTGAAGGGCAACCACGTCAGACGTCGATTCATGCGGCAGGAGTCGTCATGAGTGGAGAAGATCTCACCAATCAAATCCCGATCAAGATGGGCGAGGAGATGAATCTGACCCAATATGATGCCCATGGTGTTGAGGCAAATGGTCTGCTCAAGATGGACTTCTTAGGACTCCGAAATTTGACTTTTGCTCAACGGATGCAGGAAGCAGTAAAGGAAAAATATCAAAAGGATATTAAAATCGAGGATATTCCTCTAGAAGATCCGGAAACGATTGCTTTGTTTGCTGCGGGGAATACCAAGGGAATCTTCCAGTTTGAGCAAGCAGGAGCTATCCGTTTATTAAGACGGGTTCAACCCAACTGTTTTGAGGAGATTGTTGCGACCACATCTTTGAACCGGCCTGGGGCTAGTGACTATATTGATAATTTCGTCAAACGCAAGCATGGCAAAGAGAAGGTCGATATGATTGATCCTAGTTTGGAAGGGGTTCTAGCACCAACATATGGCATCATGCTCTATCAGGAGCAAGTCATGCAGGTGGCCCAGACCTTTGCTGGGTTTAGTCTAGGAAAAGCCGATATCCTCAGACGGGCCATGGGGAAAAAGAACGTGGCAGAAATGCATCGGATGGAAGATGACTTTATCAAGGGGGCTGTCGCGCTTGGACACAGTGCAGAAAAAGCCAAGCAAGTCTTTGCCATTATGGAAAAATTTGCTGGCTATGGCTTCAACCGTTCCCATGCCTATGCCTACTCAGCCTTGGCCTTCCAATTGGCTTACTTTAAAGTCCATTATCCAGATGTCTTCTTTGACATTATGCTCAACTACTCTAGCAGTGATTATTTGACCGATGCGCTGCAATTTGATTTCCAAGTGGCTCCTTTGACCATTAATACCATTCCTTATAAGGATAAGTTCCAAGATCAGAAGATTTATCTAGGAATGAAAAATATCAAAGGTCTCCCAAAAGATCTAGCCTATTGGATTATTGAACAACGACCCTTTGAGAGCATAGAAGATTTTATCTTGCGCTTGCCAAGCCAATACCACAAACTTCCTCTTTTAACTCCTTTGGTAGAATTGGGCTTGTTTGACTGCTTTGAAAAAAATCGCAGAAAAGTCCTTCAGAACCTTCCCAACCTATTTGTCTTTGCGGATGAATTGGGTAGCTTATTTGGTCAAGCTAATTATTCCTGGATGGATGCTGAGGATTATAGCAAGGCTGAGAAGTATGAAATGGAGCAGAGGGTCATTGGGGTCGGTCTCAGCCCTCATCCTCTGGTGGAAATAGTAGCAGCAAGTAGCAAACCGACTCGACCAATCGCTTCTTTAAGCGAAGGAGAACAGGCCACCATCTTGGTTGAAGTCCAATCAATCCGGACAATCCGAACCAAAAATGGAGAAAATATGGCCTTTTTACAAGTTTCCGATCTCCAAAAGAAGATGGATGTCACCCTTTTTCCTGATACTTATCGCCACTATAGCTCAAAAATAAGAGAGAAGGGCTACTACTATCTCAAAGGAAAAGTGCAATCTAGAGATGGTCGTCTTCAGATGGTTTTAATGGAAGCAGAAGAAGCCACCAATCAGCGTTTTTGGATTCAATTGTTTGATCACCAAGAGGACCGGGCAGTTTTAGATATCTTAAAAGCCTATCCGGGTCCCTATCCTGTCGTTATTCGCTATGAAGAGGAGAAAAAGACCATTCAATTAAAAGGAGTTTCCGTCCAGAAAAACGAGAAGTTAGAAAATGAGCTGGCAAGTATTGCTATGAAAACGATTTATCGATAAAATCTACGGAAAATAGGAGAAATTTGAGCCTCTTTGTGTTATAATCATTTAGAATGTAAAAGAAAAAAAAGGAGCAAATATCGAAATGAAACGTATTGCTGTTTTAACCAGTGGAGGAGATGCCCCTGGAATGAATGCTGCTATCCGTGCAGTTGTTCGCCAAGCAATTTCTGAAGGAATGGAAGTATTTGGTATCTATAATGGATACGCTGGTATGGTTGCTGGTGATATCCATCAATTGGATGCTTCATCAGTTGGAGATATTATTTCTCGTGGTGGAACGATGCTTCATTCAGCTCGCTATCCTGAATTTGCTGAACGCGAAGGTCAATTAAAAGGGATCGAGCAGTTGAAGAAACATGGAATCGAAGGTGTTGTCGTTATCGGTGGTGATGGATCATACCACGGAGCGATGCGTTTGACTGAACATGGCTTCCCAGCTGTAGGACTTCCTGGAACAATTGATAATGATATCGTTGGTACAGATTTTACAATCGGATTTGATACAGCAGTTACAACTGTTATGGACGCGATTGATAAGATCCGCGATACCTCATCTAGTCACCATCGTACTTTCGTTATCGAGGTAATGGGACGTAATGCCGGGGATATTGCCCTTTGGTCTGGTATTGCTTCTGGTGCGGATGAAATTATCATCCCAGAAGAAGGCTTTGCTATCGAAGATGTCGTTGAGAGCATCAAGAAGGGCTACGAAAAAGGTCGTACACACAACATCATCGTTCTTGCTGAAGGTGTGATGTCAGCTGCTGAATTTGGTAAAGCCTTGAAAGATGCTGGAGATACAAGCGATCTTCGTGTAACAGAACTTGGACATATCCAACGTGGTGGTTCACCAACTGCGCGTGACCGTGTTCTTGCTTCACGTTTGGGTGCACATGCTGTTAAGTTGTTGAAAGCTGGTATCGGTGGCGTAGCTGTTGGTATTCGCAATGAACAAATGGTGGAAAACCCAATTCTTGGTAGTGCAGAAGAAGGTGCCCTCTTTAGCTTAACTGAAGATGGTAAGATTAAAGTGAACAACCCTCACAAGGCTGACTTGAACCTTGCAGAGTTGAACCGTAGCTTATCTTCTATTTAATATTTATTTGTTAAAATTTGTCTAAAAAGACAGTGTATTTTAAAAGGAGTCATAGAAATCATGAACAAACGTGTAAAAATCGTTGCAACCTTAGGTCCTGCGGTAGAAATCCGTGGTGGTAAAAAATTCGGTGATGACGGATACTGGGGTGAAAAACTTGACGTTGAAGCATCAGCTAAAAACATTGCTCAATTGATCGAAGCTGGAGCAAACACTTTCCGTTTCAACTTCTCACACGGTGACCACCAAGAACAAGGTGACCGTATGGCTACTGTTAAACTTGCAGAAAAACTTGCAGGTAAAAAAGTTGGTTTCCTTCTTGATACAAAAGGTCCAGAAATCCGTACTGAATTGTTCGAAGGCGATGCTAAAGAGTACTCATATAAGACTGGTGAAAAAATCCGTGTTGCTACTAAACAAGGAATCAAATCAACTCGTGAAGTGATTGCCTTGAACGTTGCAGGTGCGCTTGACATCTATGATGACGTTGAAGTTGGTCGCCAAGTATTGGTTGACGATGGTAAATTGGGTCTTCGTGTTGTAGAAAAAGACGACGCAACTCGTGAATTCGTTTGTGAAGTTGAAAATGACGGTGTGATCGCTAAACAAAAAGGTGTGAACATCCCTAACACGAAAATTCCTTTCCCAGCTCTTGCTGAACGTGATAACGCTGATATCCGCTTCGGTTTGGAACAAGGTATCAACTTCATCGCGATTTCATTCGTACGTACTGCAAAAGACGTAAACGAAGTTCGTGCCATCTGTGAAGAAACTGGTAACGGTCACGTTCAATTGTTTGCTAAAATCGAAAACCAACAAGGTATCGATAACTTGGATGAAATTATTGAAGCTGCTGACGGTATCATGATTGCTCGTGGTGACATGGGTATCGAAGTACCATTCGAAATGGTTCCAGTTTACCAAAAAATGATCATCACAAAAGTGAACGCTGCTGGTAAAGTTGTTATCACTGCAACAAACATGCTTGAAACAATGACTGAAAAACCACGTGCAACTCGTTCAGAAGTATCTGACGTCTTCAACGCAGTTATCGACGGAACTGACGCTACTATGCTTTCAGGTGAGTCTGCAAATGGTAAATACCCACTTGAGTCTGTAACAACAATGGCAACTATTGACAAGAACGCTCAAACTCTTCTTAACGAATATGGACGTTTGAACTCAGATTCATTCGAACGTAATTCTAAGACAGAAGTTATGGCTTCAGCTGTTAAAGATGCTACAAACTCAATGGACATCAAATTGATTGTAACATTGACTAAGACTGGTCACACAGCACGTTTGATTTCTAAATACCGTCCAGATGCTGACATCTTGGCCTTGACATTTGACGAATTGACAGAGCGTGGATTGATGTTGAACTGGGGTGTTATCCCAATGTTGACTGAAGCTCCATCATCAACTGACGATATGTTCGAAATCGCAGAACGTAAAGCAGTAGAAGCAGGTCTTGTACAATCTGGTGACGATATCGTTATCGTTGCAGGTGTACCACTTGGCGAAGCTGTTCGTACAAACACAATGCGTATCCGTACAGTCCGTTAATCTAATCAATGAACAAACCTTGTTTTCTAAGTTTAAAGCTTGGAGACAAGGTTTTTCTTTTTAGAGCAATTTTCTGACAATTTGGGAATGTGGGCCTTTTTTATTGTCTAATAAAATGGTATAATGAAATGAGCTGAAAGGGGGGATAGGAATGTCGAAAAGGGATTTGATTCGGAATATTATCATCATTGGAATATTGGGCTTGGTACTCCTTACTTTGCGCCTATTTGTTTTTCAACCATTGTGGGTATCTGATCAAATGGCCAATGCCTCCGTTAAGAAAGATGATTTAGTATTAGCGACTAAAAAGGGGAAAATTGATCGAACGGACTTGGTCCTCTATCATGTAAAAGAGAAACAATATCTTGGACGTGTCATTGCGATAGAGAGCGATGAGGTCAGCTATGTGGATGATGTCTTTTATCTGAATGGTGTAGCTACAGCAGAGCCGTATTTGGACAAGATGAAGACCAAACATTTGGCTGCCCCAAGTGGCGATTATTTTACAAATGATTTTTTCTCTAGAGAACTCAAGGGAACCAAGGCTGGAAAAGTACCTAGTAATAGTTACTTAGTCCTAAATGATGATCGCAACAATACCAAAGACAGTCGTGAATTTGGTTATATTCAAGCAGATCAGATTGAGGGTGTTGTCGATTTCAGATTGTACCCTCTAAATAAATTTGGTTTTATTAAAGAAGAAGAATAGTCCATGAGGACTATTTTTTCTTACAAAATAGCTACTGCAGAAAGGAATTGCAGTAGCTTTTATTCTGGTTAGATTGAGGTAAAGAGTGCTATTTTTCTTGTTTACTGGTAATTTGGTGAAAGACCTTTTGCCAGTGTTCATGACGCCGCCAGAGACTGGTATGGATCTGGTTATTTAACTCATAGCGAATCAATTTGGTCTTTTGACTGATGGATTCGATTTCGAAATTCTTAAAGGGAATTTGATGTTCTTCCTGCAAACGGACCAGGTCCTCCTTGTGACTTTCTTGGCCATACTCATTGATGAGGGTGAAGTTGTCAGCCAGGAGGGTTTGGTATTCCTGTTGAGCCTGCAAACGTTCCTCATAGGTCTTTAATTTGAGAAGGACATTGTCCAAAATCTCATCTTCAGGGATAGAACTTGGCTCCACATGGACGTCAATGTCAAAGACCCCAAATTTTTCCTTGAGAAGGCGCTCGACCTCTTCGGTAATCGCATGGCTCTCATAAACAGAGAGGTCTGGATTCATTTCGATGACGACATCTAGGTAAATGTTGCTTCCATAGGTCCGTCCCCGTTGGGATTTGACCCGGCTGACCTTTGGCAATTCTAGAATGGCAGCCTTGTATTTATCAAGAAGACTTTCATCAAATCCATCTGAGAGGCTGAAGGAGGATTCAATGAAAATGTCGTAGGCAGTTTTTAGGATAAAGAAGGTGATGACAATGGCCACCAATTGGTCCACAATTGGATAGTTAAGAGCACTAGCTCCAATCGCAACAGAGGTTCCTAAAGAAGTGACCACATCAGACAGGTTATCTTTAGCAGCAGCATTGAGGGCCTTGGATTGGGCTTTCTTGGCTAAAGTGCGGTTATGAAGATAGACCGCAAACATGACAAGGGCTGACCCAACTCCAACAATGGCTCCTAAAGGATCAATAACAGTTGTTTCCCTGCTGAGAATTTTTTGAACCGTATCTCGTAGGACATCAAAGCCCACATAAAACATGATGATGGAAGTTACCAGGCTAGCTAGATCTTCAATCTTCCAATGACCAAATCGGTGGTCGCGGTCAGCTGGCTGGCGGGCCATGCGAATGCCGATGAGAAGGGCGACATTACTGATAATATCGGATAAGTTATTAAAACCATCCGCGACCAAACTGGAGGAGTGAAGCAGGTGGCCTGTTGCTAATTTGGCAGCGGAAAGAATCAGGTAGGCGACAATACTGATCAGGGCTCCACGTTCGGCTAGTTTTAAATTACTTTGTGATTGATTCACTTAGACCTCCTCCAGACTTCTGTAGATTTCCTCCTAAGCGACAAACTTGGATCGTTGTTGATGAGGAAATGTTCGTTCTTCTTAAGGCTTTATTATAGCCTTTTTGAGTGTAAAATTCAAATGATGCCAACTGTTTCCAAAAGGAGAAAGGGCGAAAATGTGGTATAATAGAACGATTGAATGAATGAGGAGTATGAGATGAATCCTTTATTGAATGGTATGAATGATCGCCAGGCAGAGGCGGTCCAAACGACAGAAGGTCCCCTCTTGATCATGGCGGGGGCAGGTTCTGGTAAGACACGTGTCTTGACCCATCGGATTGCTTACTTGATTGACGAAAAAATGGTCAATCCTTGGAATATCTTGGCTATTACCTTTACCAATAAGGCCGCTCGGGAGATGAAAGAGCGGGCTTATCAGTTGAATCCAGCAACCCAAGATTGCTTGATCGCCACCTTCCACTCCATGTGTGTGCGTATCCTTCGCTACGATGCGGATCACATTGGTTACAATCGTAACTTTACCATTGTTGATCCAGGTGAGCAACGAACACTGATGAAACGGATTCTCAAGCAGTTAAACTTGGATCCTAAGAAATGGAATGAACGAACCATTTTGGGAACTATATCCAATGCCAAGAATGACTTAATTGATGAAGTGGCTTATGCTGCCCAAGCGGGGGATATGTACACCCAGATCGTCGCCAAGTGCTATGAGGCTTACCAAAAGGAACTCCGTCAGTCAGAAGCGGTGGACTTTGATGATTTGATCATGTTGACCTTGCGTCTCTTTGACCAGCATCTTGATGTGCTGACCTATTACCAGCAGAAGTTCCAATACATCCATGTAGATGAGTACCAAGATACCAACCATGCCCAATACCAATTGGTCAAACTCTTAGCTTCTCGCTTTAAAAATATCTGTGTTGTTGGGGATGCTGACCAGTCTATTTATGGCTGGCGGGGAGCAGACATGCAAAATATTCTCGACTTTGAAAAGGATTATCCCGATGCCAAGGTCGTCTTGTTAGAGGAAAATTATCGCTCCACTAAAACCATCCTACAAGCAGCTAACGATGTGATCAAAAACAATCGGAACCGCCGTCCGAAGAATCTCTGGACCCAAAATGCTGATGGGGAAGAGATTGTTTATTACCGGGCTAATAATGAGCAGGATGAAGCAGTCTTTGTTGCTAAAACGATTGAAGAGCTTAGTCGCGAAGCTGGCTACAAACACCGTGATTTTGCGGTTCTCTACCGAACAAATGCCCAGTCACGGACCATTGAAGAAGCGCTACTCAAATCCAACATTCCCTACACCATGGTAGGGGGCACCAAGTTCTACAGCCGGAAGGAAATTCGAGATGTCATTGCTTATCTGAACTTGATTGCCAACCTCAGTGACAATATCAGTTTTGAGCGCATTATCAATGAACCTAAGCGGGGAATCGGGCCGGGTACAGTGGATAAGATTCGTAGTTTTGCCCAAATGCAAGAGACTTCGCTCCTGGATGCTTCGGCCAATATCATGCTCTCAGGCATCAAAGGAAAGGCAGCCCAAGCTATCTGGGACTTTGCCAATCTCATTCTTGATTTGAGAGAAAAATTGGACCAGCTGACCATTACAGAGTTGGTCGAAGAAGTCCTTGACAAGACAGGCTATATGACGGCCCTAACCAATCAGGGAAATCTGGAAAGTCAGGCCCGCATCGAGAATATCCAAGAGTTCCTGTCTGTTACCAAGAATTTTGATGAAAATGGCGATTCTGTTGAAGACGAATCAGGTGTGGACACCTTGAGTCGTTTCTTGAACGACTTAGCCTTGATTGCCGATACAGACGATGGAGCGCAAGAGACCTCAGAAGTCACCTTGATGACCCTTCACGCAGCCAAAGGTTTGGAATTCCCAGTGGTCTTCTTGATTGGGATGGAAGAAAACGTCTTTCCTCTTAGTCGAGCGGCAGAGGATCCGGATGAGTTGGAAGAAGAACGTCGTTTGGCTTACGTGGGGATCACGCGGGCAGAGAAGGTTCTCTTCTTGACCAATGCCAATTCTCGTTTGCTCTTTGGGCGGACCAGCTACAACCGTCCGACGCGCTTTATCAATGAAATTAGCTCAGATTTGTTAACCTACCAAGGATTAGCGCGTCCGGCCAACACTAGCTTTAAGGCTTCTTATAGCAATGGTGGCGGAACGACCTTTGGAAAAGGCATGAGTCTGTCACAAGCCCTTCAAGAGCGCAAGAGACAAGCAGCTTCAAGTGCCCTCACATCATCAAGACTCCCCTTTGGCAATAGCAACCGTTCTAGTACCAAAGAGAGCGTCGCTTGGTCTATTGGCGACATTGCTATTCACAAGAAGTGGGGAGAAGGAACTGTGCTTGAAGTCTCTGGTAGTGGCAACACCCAAGAACTCAAGATCAACTTCCCAGAAGTGGGGCTCAAGAAACTCTTGGCCAGTGTCGCTCCGATTGAGAAGAAATAAGTGGAGATCAGGAAGCTAAGTTCACTGTTTCAGATTATAAACAATCAACCTTTATCCAGCAATCTTAAGTTATTACTGAGTGAGACTATTGAAAAAAGATATTTTGTAACTAGTGCAAAATAGATTGAGACTTTTCGCCGTGAGGAAAAGCACCAGAAACGCATTAGTTTCTGGTGCTCGGTAGATTTGAGACGGAAGGCTCAAATCTAAGGTATGGAATCCCAACGGGAGTCGCTATCGTCCGTCCTCACTTAAGGAAAGTCTCTATAGAGAAATGAATATTCAGTTAAAACCAGCAAGCCTCGTTTGCTGGTTTTGATTTTACAGGTGGCATGATATAATATACTAAGAATAGAGAAAGAGGCATGCTATGAACGAAATCAAGTGTCCCAACTGTGGGGAAGTTTTTACAGTTAATGAAAGTCAATACAGCGAGCTCTTGTCACAGGTACGGACAGCGGAGTTTGACAAGGAAATTCATGAGCGAATTCGGCAAGAATTGGCTTTAGCTGAGCAAAAGGCCCTTAATAAGCAGCAAGAGAAGTTAGCCAAGAAGGACCAAGAAATTGCCCAGTTACAAAACCAGATTCAACAGTTTGATACTGAAAAAGAATTGGCTAAAAAAGAGGTGGAGCAAACGGCTAGTCAAAACTTGCTAGAGAAAGAAAAAGAAGTTCAAGCACTGGAGAATCAGTTGGCCACCTTGCGCTTGGAGCATGAAAATCAGCTTCAAAAGACTTTATCTGCACTGGAAAAAGAGCGAGACGAGGTTAAGAATCAGCTAGCCTTGCAAGAAAAAGAAAATGAGCTTTCTCTGACTTCAGTTAAACAAAACTATGAGGCCCAGCTTAAGGCGGCCAATGAGCAGGTTGAGTTCTACAAGAACTTCAAGGCCCAACAATCAACCAAGGCCATTGGGGAAAGTCTGGAGCAGTATGCGGAGAGTGAGTTTAACAAGGTTCGTAGCTTTGCCTTCCCTAATGCCTATTTTGAAAAGGACAACAAGGTCTCTGCACGTGGGTCTAAAGGGGACTTTATCTTCCGTGACTTTGATGAAAATGGGCTGGAATTCATTTCCATCATGTTTGAGATGAAAAATGAAGCGGATGGAACTGAGAAAAAACATAAGAATGCCGATTTCTACAAGGAGTTGGATAAGGATCGTCGGGAGAAGAACTGTGAGTATGCTGTTTTGGTAAGTATGCTCGAAGCAGATAATGACTACTTCAACACAGGGATTGTCGATGTTAGCCACGAGCATGAGAAGATGTACGTCGTGCGTCCTCAGTTCTTTATCCAGTTGATTGGTCTCTTACGCAATGCGGCTCTTAACTCTCTTAAATACAAGCAAGAACTTGCACTTATCCGTGAGCAAAATATTGACATCACCCACTTTGAAGAAGACCTAGACGCCTTCAAAGTTGCCTTTGCTAAGAACTACAATTCAGCCTCAGTCAACTTCGGTAAGGCCATCGATGAAATCGACAAAGCCATCAAGCGGATGGAAGAAGTCAAGAAATTCCTCACCACATCCGAAAATCAACTCCGACTTGCCAATAATAAGCTGGATGATGTATCAGTCAAAAAATTGACCCGCAAAAATCCAACCATGAAGGCCAAGTTTGATGCCTTGAAGGGGGAATAATCTATGTATTCAGCTAAGAACGCTACCTTGTCCATGAATGGGAAAACCATGGACTATGTAACATTTGGAACAGGAAATCAACCTCTGGTGATTATACCAGGATTGGGTGATGGACTAGAGACGGTTAAAGGAAAGGCCCAGCTCTTTTCCCTCTCTTATCGTCTACTTGCTAAGCATTATAAAATCTATGTTTTTTCTCGAATCAATGAGTTGAGGCAGGGCTATACGACACGGGATATGGCAGCAGATCTAGCAGAAGCAATGGAGACACTAAACCTAGATACCGCTTATATCATGGGGATTTCACAAGGTGGAATGATTGCTCAATGGCTAGCTGTAGATTTTCCAGAAAGGGTTCAAAGGCTCATCCTAGCTGTGACAACAGCGAAGCCTAGTCAACTTGCTAGAGAACGAATTGAGCGTTGGCAAAAACTCAGTCAATCTGGAAATTTTAAGCATCTCATGCTGGATATTGCACAGCACTCCTACACACAAAAGAGCTATCAAAAGTGGCGGTTCCTTTATAATATTATGGGTCGCCTGGGTCGAATTAAAGATGAAAAACGAATTGTCATTCAGTCCCAGTCTTGCCTGGAACATAATAGCCTTGGGGTCTTAAAGTACATTCATTGTCCGACCCTGATCCTTGGTGCCCTTGAAGATGATGTGATTGGTGTGAAGGGATCCAAGGAACTGGAAAAAGCGATTTCGGGTTGTCAGCTCCTTATTCTTAAGCATTCAGGGCATGCTCTGTATGAAGAAAATAAAGTATTTCAAGAGGCTATCTGTGGATTTTTACATTAAAAAACGCTGGAAAATTTTTCCAGCGTTTTTATTCTATTTAAATCGCAAAGAGATCGTTTAGGTTTTCTGCCATGGTTGGGTGGGTAAAGATTTGTTTTGCGATGTAAGTGTAAGGGATCTTGTTGTCCATGGCCATGGTGATCAGGTTGATGAGTTCACCTGCGGCTTCTCCAAAGAGAGTTGCTCCAAGGATTTCTTTGGTTTCTGGGTTGACCACAGCTTTGAAAGCACCTCGAAGATCTGCATTGACATGGCCACGTGGCATGGCAGCAACTGGCAATTCTTTGACAGCGACTGGAAGCCCTTTGTCACGTGCTTCTTGCTCAGTCAAGCCGACTTGGGCCAATGGAGGAGCAATGAATAGTGTTGTCGCATAGTTTCCGCGTGTTTCGAGATTGTAGCTACCATCGCCTGTGAGGTAGTTGAAGACGATGCGGAAGTCATCGAGGGACATATAGGTGAACTGAGGCCCACCATTGACATCCCCAACTGCAAAGACACCAGGGACGCTGGTTTCCAAATGACGGTTGACTTGAATCGCTCCACGATCAGTAACTTGGATATCTGTGTTCTCAAGACCAAGACCAGCTGTATTTGGCTTACGTCCTGTTGCGTAGAGGAGGATATCGAACTCGAAGTCGCCTTTATCGGTTACAAGGGTTAAGCTAGCTTCACCATCTTTGATTTCTTGGGTATGAACGCCTTGCAAGAATTGAAAGCCATCTTCTTCAAGGTAGCCTTTTGCAAGAGCAGCAATGCTTGGCTCGATCCGTGGCAAGAATGCTTCAGAAGCGTCTAGTACCGTTACTTGGCTACCCAGGGTATTGTAGAGATGGGCAAATTCCAATCCGATTGGTCCACCACCAAGTACACCCAAGCGTTTAGGTAGATTTTCCAAACGTTGAATACCGGTTGAATCCACTGCAAACTTGCTTTCAGCCAGTCCTGGGATTGGAAGGATAGTTGGCACCGCACCAGTATTAATAATAATGGTCTCAGCTGTCAATTCTTCCTTTTCCTCACCAGCTTGAATTTCGATGACCTTGTTGGAAAGGAAACGAGCTTCCGCATCGATGATGTCTACACCCGTTCCAGCAATGGTTGCGTAGTTCTTGCCATTGAGACGAGTAGTGACCGCATTTTTTTCGCTCATAGCTTGTTCAAAATCCAAGCCTTTTTCTGCGGCAACAATCAAGGTCTTGGTGGGAATACAAGCGATATTGATACAAGTACCACCGTACATAGATTTGCTCTTTTCAATCAGAGCGACTTTTTTTCCTTGGCTTGATAATTTCGCTGCGAGTGTTTTACCAGCTTTACCAAATCCAATCACAATAACATCATACATTAACATATGTTACACCTTCTTTCGTTTTCTATTGTATCAAACCCATATTAAAAAGTCTGAAATCTGCTACGGGATTTTTAAAAGGCTCATCAGAACGAGGAAACAGGGACAAGAAGTCTCATTTCATGGTATAATAACCCCTCTCTTAGAGCCACAAGGGGTTAGAGGTGTTGAATACGTTTTTGA